>CAIWVX010000469.1 GCA_903916205.1 uncultured beta proteobacterium | reverse complement strand
AAGTTCGGGTGCCTCGTGTTTGACCCAGCCTTGATCGGTTTCAAGCAACACCGTTCCCGGTTCATTGATCACAAGTTCCGTGAACGCTTCCGAATCAAGATAGCGAAGAATCGGCGCACCGACCGCCTTGACGGCACTGTCGGAGGCCATCACCGGATCAAACTCGGCGGCGTTATTTTGATCGTTCATTATTGCCACCCGAGACTGTTTTTCTGCGCTTCAAGCTGACGGGTGTAGTCAGCGAAGGCCGCAGGGTAATCTTTGCTGGTCGCCCAATAACCGCCCTGCTCTGGCGTACCCACATACATAGGGCGGTCACCGTCATCGACGCCAGAAAGCGGGTCGGCGTAAAAGGCGACACAGTTGGCGGGCAGTTGATTGCCAATCACCCAAATCGTCGTGGTCGTGCTATTGCCCTCTGCGTCAAGGGTCGGGATCTGAATAGGAACCCGCTGCGCGTTGAAATTCCCTATCGTGCAATTTTCTGCGCCGCCCACAAGAACATTGATGTGGTTTTGCATTTCAGGGGAACTTTGCGACGACGGGCAAAGATTCAGAAAATTCCGGCGATTATCCATCGCGTGTTTGCCGTTGATCGAAAAGTAACGCGCGATCGAGGGCATACATTCGGACGGTCGCGTCGGCGAAGACAGGCACAACACCGCCTCACAACTGAGTTTGACATCGCCCGTGAATTCTTCCCCTTCTTGCGCATGGGTGTAAGTGACCCAGACAATGATGAGAAGAACACCCCAAAAAACTTTTCGCATAAAGGATTTCATCGACCTTCCTTTCAAGAAATTCAATTCACCACCCGCAGGCTGTACACATTAGAAAAATCAAGGTCTCGCGCGAGATAAACCTTCAGGCGCGTCCCCTGATTGCGCGTGATCGTTGGCGCAATATTGAGGGTGCTATTCAATATCTGGCTCGACAGTTGGTTGCCGCTTTGCGTGATGTTCTGGTAGCCCGAGTTGGTCTGTGAGCCACTCGAATTTTTGGCGGTTTCGTAGGCCACAACGTCTTTGATGAATGACGTTAAAAACGCGGCACCGAGACGATCCATCCAATGCTTTTCGACATCGCCATCGACGCCGCCACGCCCTAAACTGTCGCTGGCCGGACTCGAAGGCTCAATGACGGCCCCTTCAGGCGTTTTGATGCGATTCCAAATCACCTGGATACGGGCTTGTCCATTTTGAACACCGGATTGGTATTCGCCCGTAATCGTCGAGCCACGCCCAACCAGCACGACGCGGCCATTGTCGCTGTAGGCGTCTTTGGTGACCGTGCAACGCACCATGCCCGGCACCGTTGAGTTAATCGCGGTATCCAGATCACAGTCAATGAACGCCCCTTTGGGCAAGATGAAATCTCGATTGCCAATCATCGACGCTTTGGCGGTCGGGGTTTTGGTCGTCGAGAGGTTCAGTGCGTTTTTGTCATACGGCTGAGGAGTGACGGACGGTGTGGGCGTCACCGGCGGGACGCTATAGTCCGTTCGCGCTTTGACCGTATTGACGGCCTTGCCCGCCGCGTTGACGCCGTTATTGGCGATCTGCGTCATCGCGCCATCAAACGACGATGGCGCATCGTAACGACTGCGCGGCGGGGGCGCGTTGGCCCCAGCGCCCGGTTGCAATGCAATCGGTTGCGCCGGTTGGACGTTGTAATCGCGGTTTATCGCGGGGACTTGAGGTGGCGCTGGGTCGGGCGAGTTCGGCAGAACATCGCTTTTGTCTTCGACGCCCAGTTTTTTGCCCGCCGGACTTTTGTCCGCACCGGAAAGCGCCGATTTTGAACTGGCGGTGCCGCCAATTCTATCTTTCAGAACACCGGCAGAAAGATGGGCCTGCCAATACCAATACCCCAGTCCACCGCCTGTGAATATCACAAATAAAAGAACCACCAACGGCCAGTAATTACGACGGCTTTTAGACTCACTGGCCACGTTGCTTTTGGCACGTTCGGCTTCGGCAGCGCGCCCTCCCCCCTGAACGTCGGTGAGGTGAGTTGCGTCGGTGAGTGTGTCAGGGAGCGGAGAGTAAGGCTTATTCATCGCCGTACGCCTGACCGTTGGTGATCCGTTGCACTTTACCAGAAACGGTGCCCGCGATGGGCGAAACTATAAAAATTCAACAGCAACGGCACACCCAGCGGACTGGATTTTGAGGGGCGTGCCGAGGGGAGTGGCTAACCGTCTTTGAGTGCCCTTAAATAAGGGCCATAAAAAACGGATTTTAAAATCCGTTT
>CAIWVX010000468.1 GCA_903916205.1 uncultured beta proteobacterium | reverse complement strand
TATATTGGGTTCTACCGGACGGGTATCGGCATAACCAATCGCGGTCAGCCGATCGGGACTTACGCCGGCATCAGTAAATAAGCGCAATACGGTCGTTGCGCGAACCGCTGACAGTTCCCAGTTTGATGGGAACAGCGCATTCTTTATCGGCACATTGTCGGTATGGCCTTCAATGGTGATGGGGAAATCAGTCGGGGCCAAAACGTCCGCAATTCCCCCCATAGCTTTTATGAGTGGCGCCTTCAACAAAGCCTGTCCGGGTGAAAACAATATGCTGTCATTGATTTCGATGGTCACACCGACACTTGTTTCAATCACCCGCACTTTACCTTGCTCGATGAGCGGGGCCATGACGTCGATAATACGTGCGGCAACATTACGCATTTTTTCACGCCGCTTGTTTTTAACGGCATCTTGCGCTTTGACTGTCAAACTTTGTCTAAGCTCGGCGGGAAGAGCCGGAATGACCACCGGTGCCTGCATCACCGTATTCACCGGAACGTTACGGAAAGCACTGAGCATTGAGTTGCTCAGAACGCGATACTTGCCTTCGTTTGCCGTCGAGAGGGCGTACATCACGACGAAAAAGGCAAACAGCAGGGTAATAAAATCGGCGTACGAAACTACCCAGCGTTCGTGCGATACGTGCTCCTCGTGTTTCGCTGCGCGATTCCGGCGAGCCATAGACTAAAAAAGATAGCCTTTGAGACGCATTTCAATGATGCGCGGATTATCGCCTTTAGCGATTCCGACCAAGCCATCAATGAGCATTTCGCGTTGCACGACCAAGCTGCTGATATGAGCCTTGAGTTTGCCGGCAATAGGTAGAAAGAAAAGATTAGCCAAGCCGACGCCATAAATCGTTGCGACAAATGCAACAGCGATCCCCATTCCCAACTTTGATGGCTCCGTGAGATTTTCCATGACATGTATCAAGCCAAGAACGGCACCCAGAATGCCTACCGTTGGCGAATAACCGCCGGCGGATTCCCAAATTTTTGCCGCATGGAGCATTTGATCCTCGAACGTACTGATATCAACTTCCATAACTTCTCGCAGCATTTCTGGTTCAGTGCCATCAACGAGAAGTTGCAAACCCTTTCGGGTAAAACTATCCTTTTCTTGAGCCATTATATTTTCCAGCGCCAGCAATCCTTCACGGCGTGAAATGTGACTCCAATTTGAAATCTGTTGGATCAGACTTAAACTATTATCAACCGGCGGTATCCAAATCCACCCCATCATGCGCAAACCGCGCACAAACGTTGCATAGGGGCTTTGTAGCATGACGGCCCCCAGAGTGCCGCCCACTACGATGAGCAAGGCCGTTGGTTGCGACAACGACCCGATATGCCCGCCTTCGAGAAACTGCCCACCGATGATTGCAGCAATCCCAATGAACAGTCCTATAACGCTAATTGTATCCATAGGCTTTGGCTTTCTTTTTCTTTAGTCTACCTTCGCCAAGGATTCGGGCTCGCAACCTGAGTACCGCTTGGCTATGTAATTGGCAGACGCGTGATTCCGTCACGCCCATGACCTCTCCGATCTCGCGTAAGTTAAGATCTTTTTCATAATATAAAGCCATCATTAATTTTTCTCGCTCGGGCAATAATTCTATTCCTTGAACCAGCATCCGATGCAGGCTTTGATCTTCTAGAATTTTTAACGGCTCACGTGAACTATCCGTGAGATGTCGTTCGAGATAGTCATCCTCGCCATCTTCTATCATATCCTCATAGGAGATGAGCTGATGTCCGCGAGCATCTTGCAACATCTTTTGATATTCGGCAAGAGGCATATCAAGTGCACGAGCCAGTTCAATTTCGCTTGGAGGACGCCCAAAGGCTTGTTCGAGTTTTGAAATCGCCCCTTCAATCCGGCGAAAATCGCGCCGCAAACTTCGTGGCAACCAATCATTTTCGCGCAAACCATCAAGCATCGCACCACGCACTCGCTGTGCAGCGTAGGTTTCAAACTGTGCACCCATGCCCGCTTCAAAACGGTTGATGGCATCAAGCAGACCCATCATGCCGTTCTGGATCAAATCATCAACTTGAACACTGGAAGGTAGGCGCGCCATCAAATGATAGGCGACACGCTTTACGAGAGGAGCGAAGCGCTGTACCAGCTGCTCCTTGTTGATCTGACCAGCCGCGTTATACATGGGGTGGGGGATTTATTAGGCGTAAATTGGAATGGGGTCAATGTGCTGGCTCAAGTGTAGCAGTTGTTGAGCGAATTGTTCTAGCCCTCCCGTGCCCTCGCTAGGATGCGACCAGTTGAGTAAATCGCGAGCAATCGTTTGATACGCTTTTGCCGCAGGTGTTGGCGCATCAGGAAATAAACCAACGATCGGCTGACACGGGTACGCGGCATGGCGAAGCTGTTCGTCAAGCGGCACATAACCAGCAAATTCAAGCCGAGCCAAGCGACGACTATGCGTCACTTGGGTAATATTATGATAAATGGCTTCCGCTTCTTCCGGACTACGTACTTTATTGACCAGTATTCTGAAATTTTTTCGGGCGTAACCAAGACTGACTTTTTTAATCAGCGCGTAAGCGTCTGTAATTGAAGGGCCGGTGGCCGACATGACGATTACGGCCTCGTCAGCCGCTAAACCAAGCGGCGAAAATCCGAGCGGGTGATCAAGTGAAGCATCAATCAGGATCACGTCAGCCGGACACTCTAAACCCGTAATGCTTTCAATGAACGCTTGCCGTTCGGGCAAGGTCAGCTTCCCGAGTTTTTTCATGGCACAGGCGGCAGGCAGAACTCTAACGCCAGGCGCGACATTCAAAAGAACGTCTGCAAGCGTTTTCTCACGGTTAATCACATGCTGCAAGTCGTAATGAATTAGGGTG
>CAIWVX010000467.1 GCA_903916205.1 uncultured beta proteobacterium | reverse complement strand
CTGTTTACTGCGCTCAATGTCCAAATATGCGCTAACCGACATCACCATTGATTTTGAAGACGGCACCGATATTTATTGGGCGCGGCAGCAGGTCAGCGAGCGTCTGGCGTTGGCGCTTGGCAATCTGCCGCCGGGGGTTTCCGGGGGCATGGCCCCGATTACCACGCCGCTGGGCGAAATGTTTATGTTCACCATTGAAGGCGACATTTCACTGGCCGAAAAGCGCTCTTTGCTCGACTGGGTGATTCGTCCGCGATTACGCACCATCGCCGGCGTGGCCGATGTGAATAGTCTCGGCGGCTTGGTTCGCAGTTACGAAATCATCCCCAATCCGCAACAACTCGCCGCCCGAGGTCTGGCGCTGCGCGATTTGCAAGCGGTGCTAGAAAACAATAACCGCAACGATGGCGCGGGTCGTCTGGCCGATGGCGAAGAAGCCATGTTGGTGCGTGCCGAGGGCGCGATTACCACGCTCGACGATGTTAAAGCCATTGTGGTGCAAGCCAAAGACGGTCGAGTGGTGCGTATTGGCGATGTGGCCGAAGTGCGGATTGATGCCTTGACGCGCCTTGGCGCGGTGACTCAAAACGGTACCGGCGAAACCGTCTCCGGCCTCGTTCTGGGTTTACGCGGAGCCAATGCTAAGGCGGTCGTTAAAGGCGTCAAGCAGAGCTTGGAAGAAATCGCCAAAACCCTGCCGCCGGGGGTGACCATCAAAGCCTTTTATGACCGCAGTAATCTCGTGGATCGCGCGGTCGGCACGGTCGCCAAAGCCCTGTTCGAGGCCATTATTCTGGTCGTTATCCTACTCATTGCCTTTCTCGGAAATCTGCGTGCGGCGCTGGTGGTGGCCTTGATGTTGCCGCTCTCCGCGCTGGCGACCTTCATCCTGATGCGGCTCTTTGGGCTTTCGGCCAATTTGATGAGTTTGGGCGGGCTGGCTATTGCGATTGGCATGTTGGTCGATGCGGCGGTGGTGGTCGTTGAAAACGTCGAAAGCCAGCTTGCCGATGCCCAACCGAGCCTACCGACACCGCATCTTATTTTTCGGGCAACCCGTGAAGTGGCGGCCCCGGTGGCCTCGGGAATCGTCATCATCATCATCGTTTTTCTGCCCTTGCTCACCTTGCAGGGGCTAGAAGGCAAGATGTTCGGGCCGGTAGCGCTGACCATTATCTTTGCCTTGTCGGCGTCCTTGTTGTTGTCGCTGACCGTCGTTCCGGTGCTGGCCTCCTTGCTGATCCAGCGCGGAATTCACCATGAGCCGTGGTTGATGCGCAAACTGTCGGCCGGCTATGACCGTTTGCTGGCGATGGCGTTGGCCCACAGTCGGCAGTTCATCCTCGGCGCGTTAATCACCCTGCTGGCGGCCGCTGGCGCTTTTATGCTGCTCGGCAAAAGCTTTATGCCGACGATGGATGAAGGCGACATCGTCATGCAACTGGAAAAACTGCCTTCGATTGGCCTTGAGCAAACCTTGGTCATCGACACCCGCGTGCAACAGGCCATTCTTGAGCGCGTGCCGGAGGTCAAGTCGATTGTGTCCCGCGCCGGTGCCGACGAGCTGGGCCTCGACCCGATGGGCCAAAATCAAAGCGATACCTTCATGGTTTTAAAGCCGCGTGATAGCTGGCGAAACTCCGATCCGGCTTGGTTGGCGGATCGCTTGCGTGAGGTCATGGCTGATTTTCCCGGCATCGTCTTTTCCTTTACTCAGCCGATTGACATGCGCGTTTCAGAAATGCTCACCGGCGTGCGCGGCGATCTAGCCATCAAAATCTTCGGGCCAGATTTGCCGACCCTTAACCGTCTGGCGGGCGAAATAGTCGCAACACTGATCAAAGTGAATGGCGCAGAAGACACCTTCACGCTAAAAAACGACGGTGTTCAATACCTGCGCGTGAGCATTGATCGTCTGGCGGCGGGGCGCTTTGGCCTCAATGTCAATGACGTGCAAAATGATCTGAAATCCTTGCTTGAAGGCCGCAATGTCGGCACCGTCATTGAGCAAGGACGGCGAACGCCGGTGATCTTGCGCGGCCCATCGACATGGCGTGCCTCACCGGCGGATTTCGAGGCGCTGCGCCTGAGTTTGCCGGGAGGCAGCAGCGTACCGCTGGCGGCGGTGGCAAAAATTCAGCGTGTTGATGGCCCGGTTAAAGTCGACCGTGAAAATGCCCAGCGCTACGTGGTGGTGCAGTCCAACGTACGTGACCGTGACCTCGTCGGCTTTGTCGAAGAAGCTAAAGTAGCGGTGGCCCGAGAGGTGCAATTGCCGCCCGCGTATCGACTGGTTTGGGGCGGTCAGTTCGAGAATCAACAGCGTGCGGCGGCGCGTTTAATGATCGTCGTCCCGGTCGCCTTGGCGCTGATTTTTCTCTTACTGTTCTCAACCTTCGGCTCGGTGCGACAAGCCTTGCTGGTGCTTTCCAACATCCCGTTTGCCATGATCGGCGGCATCTTTGGCCTCTTGATTTCGGGCGAATACCTCTCCGTGCCTGCCTCCGTCGGCTTCATTGCCCTGCTCGGCATTGCGGTACTCAACGGCGTGGTCATGGTGACCTATTTCAATCAATTGCTAACCCGAGGACTGCCCATTGCCGAAGTCGTCGTTGAAGGCGCACGTCGCCGCTTGCGTCCGGTGCTGATGACCGCCAGCATTGCCGCTTTCGGCCTCGTACCCATGCTCTTTGCCAGCGGGCCAGGTTCAGAAGTCCAACGCCCGCTAGCCATCGTAGTCATTGGCGGCCTCGTCACCGCAACGGCCCTAACGCTAGTTTTGCTCCCCATCCTCTTCCGTCGCTTTGGTCTCGAAACGCCCAAACAATGAACAAACATCCAGCCCCACCGCCAAGGCACAAAGAAGACAACCCACCCACGTCATTCCGGCGTAGTCCGGAATCCATAGCGCATTCGCCGAACTTCCACCCCATGGATTCCCGCCTACGCGGGAATGACGAAACGGGTGCGTTAAACACGCAGACGCTCAAAATGAACCACGCATGGGGGCTGCAAAAAAAGGATTTCCTTTGCGTAAGCTTGGTTTTCTTTGCGCCTCTGCGGTGGACTCTTCATCTCCCCACAAGCACTCAGGCCCATTTCACCCCCGAAAGAACCTATGGCTGATGTCGCATTAACCTTGGTGATGAGCAACGATGTTGCCCAGCATGTTGAAGACTTGCTGATTTCCCGACCGGACATCGTGCGCGGTTTTACCGCCACCCCCGCCGAGGGCCACGGTTCGGTTGTTGAACTGATTGAAGCGTCAGAATTGGTCGCCGGTCACGCGCCGCGCACCACCCTGTGTACCGTAGGCAAAGAAGCCGCCATGCGTGAAATCCTAGCGTTGATTAAAAACGAATTTCCGCGTGCCACCATTTTTTACTGGCTGGTGCCGGTCATCGAATGGGGGCGGCTGTGAAAAAAAATCAATGGGTACTTTGTGCCTTGTTATCCGGCACGCTTCTAGCGTCCGAGGGTTTTACGCAAACGCAAACCCACCACCCCAACCTGCCGCCCGCAGAAATCGTCACCCAGATTTTGCTCGACCATCCTAACGTGCAAGCCGCCAACAGCCAGATTCGCGCTGAAGAAGCCAATCGCACCCGCCTTGAAGCCGGTCATTACGAATGGAACGTGCGCCTAGGTAAGCAGCAACGACGCGCCAATCCGACTAACGCTACAGAAGAGCGTTTTAGCGAATGGAATGCCGCGCTGGAACGTCCTGTGCGTCTTCCCGGCAAAGCCGCGCTCGATGCCGAGTTAGGCGCACGGGGTGTCGACCTCGCCGCCGCCCTACGCGGTGATGTGCTGCACGAAGCCAGTCGTGGCTTGCTACGCCACTGGTTTGCCTGGCTCAAAGAAAACGCCGCCGCCGAACAATGGACAGCCCAAGTGGCCCTGCTCGACCGTCAAGCCAAAGCCGTACAACGTCGCCAACAGCTTGGCGATGCCGCCCGCCTCGACACCGTTCAAGCAGAGGCCGCGCTGGCTCAGGCTGAAGCCCAATCGGCTCAAGCCCAAGTGCGCTACCGCACCGCCAGCGAAGAACTGCGCCGTCGCTATCCCGGCTTGCCGTTGGTAGCCCCCGGCCCCATCGCCGAACCTCTCCCGGTGCAAGGCAGTGAGGCCGAATGGGTCAATAAAATGATGGAACATAGCCATGAACTGATGATTGCCCGTGGCGAAACACAGCGGGCCCAAACCCTGGCCGAGCGAATGCGCTCAGATAAACTGCCCGACCCCAGCATTGGCCTCAATTTCTTGCGTGAGCGCAACGGTCAGGAGAATAGTGTCGGCGCCTACGTCAGCCTCCCGCTAGCCGGTGATGGCCGTCGCGCAGCCGCCGAATCGGCCGTAGCCCAAGCCGACTCCAGCGCCCGGCGCGAAGCCGGAGTCCGCCAAAGAATCAACGCCGAAGCGGCGTCACTCTACTACTCAGCCGAAGCCCGCCTATCCATATGGCAATCATCACGCCATGCCGCTGAACGCCTGACCCACACCGCCGAAATGATGGCTCGCGCCTATCAACTCGGCGAAGGCAGCCTCAACGACTTACTTTTTGCCCGCCGCCAAGCCAACGAAGCCCAACTCGCCCTCCGCCTAGCCCAACTCGAAGCCCTGGAACTACGCTACCGCCTACTGCTCGACGCCCACCAGCTTTGGGATTTAGATTGAGCCAGCGACGTTAAGTCCAAGCTTCAGCCCAACAAAAACTCACCGCCAACCCTCTAATTCCCCGTCATTCCGAACTTGATCCAGAATCCATGTCATTTATCAAATCTGAATTCCCATCAGCGCAGGAATAACGGCAGGTGGTTAGAACAAACTCACCGCTAAACCTTGTCCAAGCATGGCGTTAGGCGGCTAGCAGACGGCCAATAGTGTTATATTCGTCGGCACGGTTCCGGGTTAACGCCCACAGATCAAGCGACGCTTGCATCCTTAACCAACTTTCCGGGGTGGTACTGGTCAGTCTTCCGATACGGATGGCCAGATCAGCCGACAAACTGCGTTTTTCGTGAAGGAATTCTGAAACCGTCAGGCGTGATACCCCCAGCCGGTTAGCCAATTCAGTTTGAGTGATGCCAAGCTCCGGCAAGAGGTCTTCGCGGAAAATTGCACCGGGGTGCGTGGGTTTGCGGTTCGGGTCTCTAAGGCGCATTAGTGATAATCCTCCAGATAAACGTCGACGGCATCCTCGCCATCAAAAGAAAAGGTAATCCGCCAGTTTCCTGACACACTCACGGCATAACGCTTGGGATTAACGCCAGTCAAACCGTGAAACCCAAAGCCGGGCAAGAGCCTATCTTCCGGCTTGATCGCCGCATCAAGGCGGTCAAGCGCGGCGCGTCCGCGTGCGCAAAAAATTTGCGTACCCAAAACTAAATTTGCCGCAAATCAACCCGCCCGAAGCTTGGCAAAGCCCATGCAAGTTGATACGCTAAACCAATAACGCTGATTGTACGCTCGAAGAATCAACACCGTTTCGGCCACTCAAGCGCCGACGCCTTCTTGGAACCTAGGGCAACCCGCTTGTTGCAACGTCACCGTAGGTTAATCCGTTAATTCAAAGCGCTTTTAAACCACGTTCAAGGGAGTCACAAATGTCACGCAAAATCCAGCCTATTCAAATCGACGGACAAACCATCTGGGTCGAAATTGAGGATATCGAAATCCAAACCGGGAAAGTCGCAACATCGCCGAACGATTCAAGATTTTCAAACACCGCGAATTCTGGACAGAGTGCCTTGGAGGCCATCGAAAAAGTAGACCTTTCTTCGACCCTGAGCACCGTGATTGGGCAGGTTAAGCAAGCTCTGGAGAGTTACCAACCCGACGAGGTTAAGGTCGAACTCACACTCGGGTTCAAGGCCGAGATCGGCGTCTTTGTTGCCTCCGGCGAAGCCAATGCGCAGATTAAGATCAGCGCTAAGTGGAGTCATTGAGATGGTAAAAACAACGATGAGCCTCGAACACGCTCTTGTTTCGATATGGAACTCGGTCGATTCAACTGATAGGCGGTATTTTGTTGCGAGCGGTTTTTTCATTGGCAACGGCCTG
>CAIWVX010000466.1 GCA_903916205.1 uncultured beta proteobacterium | reverse complement strand
TCAAACGTTCTGAGAGAACCGGCATGAGACTGATCGAAAAATTCATCCAAACGCTGTCCTCGCCCAAATGGGGCGTGCATCCTGACGATCACAAGCGCCCTGCCGCCGACGCGCCGCTGCGCATTCTGCCGCTACCGACGCGACTCTACATGCCTTTGCTACAGCATGTCGGGCAGCCCGCTCGACCGATCGTTCTGGTCGGACAAAAGGTGCTCAAAGGGCAATTGATCGCCGAACCGCAGGGGCGTATTTCTGCGCCGATTCACGCGCCGACCTCTGGTCGTGTGGCGGCCATTGGCGAGATCACCGCACCGCATCCGTCGGGATTGCCTTTTATGGCCATCACCCTTGAATCCGACGGTGCAGATCGAGCCATCGAAGCTAACATTCCCGCCGATCCTTTTGCTCTCTCGCCGGAAGAAATTACCGCGCGGGTAGCCGCGGCGGGGGTGGTTGGCCTCGGTGGCGCGACCTTTCCGTCATCGGTCAAACTGGCCCTCGGTAAACGTACCAAAGTCACCACCTTGATCGTCAATGGGGGCGAGTGCGAGCCCTATCTTTCGTGTGATGACCGAGTCATGCGTGACCATGCGGACGCGGTGATCGACGGGGTACGCCTCATGATGCATGCCATTGGTGCCATTGAAGCGCTGGTCGGCATCGAAAACAACAAACCGGAATCCATCGCGGCGATGAAGCGGGCGGCGGTGAGCTTCCCGGAAATCAAGGTGCGACCGGTTCCGGCACGCTACCCGATGGGTTCCGACCGCCAGTTGATCGAAACCCTGACCGGCAAGGAAGTCCCGTCCGATTGTCGCGCCGCCGATGTCGGCGTGATTGTGAATAACGTCAGCACCGCTAACGCAGTACATCGCGCCATTCGCCTCGGCGAACCGCTGATCCGGCGCATCGTTACCCTCAACGGCGGCGCGGTCTGGCAACCCGGCAACCTCCTGGCTCCGGTCGGCACGCTGGTATCTGACCTGCTGGCTTTTGCCGGACTCAAGAGTGAACCGGCACGATTGCTGATGGGTGGCCCGATGATGGGCATCGTGCTACCTCATGCCAAGGTCCCCATCGTCAAAGGCACCGCCGGTATTTTGGCCTTCACCGAAGAAGAAATCGCCACCCCGGAAGCCAGTCCGTGCATCCGCTGCGGCACCTGCACCCACGTCTGCCCGATTGGCCTGTTGCCGCTTGAAATGGCCGCCCATATTCGCGTTGATAACCTGAGCGGTGCCGAGGCGCTGGGGCTGTCGGATTGCATCTCCTGTGGCTGCTGTGCCTACATTTGCCCATCGCATATTCCACTGGTGCAGTATTTCACCCACGCCAAAGGTGAACTGTGGTCGCAAGAACGCAGCAAGTTGCGCAATGAGGCCACCAAACGCCTAGCCGCCGAACGCGCCGAACGCATGGAACGCGAAGCCAAAGAGAAGGCGGCCACCGCCGCTCGACGTAAAGCCGAACGTGCCGCACAGAAAGCCGCCGAAGCGGCGGTAACCGCGACAGCGACTGAAGCCATCACCACGACGGAGACCATCGCATGAACCCCGCTCTGATCACCGCCCCCCCGCCGACCGCGCCACATGATCGAGTGAATAACAGCGTTTCGCGCATCATGCTGACGGTGGTCGTCACCTTGATTCCCGCCACGCTTTATGGCTTCTGGCTCTACGGCTGGCCCGCTATCGACCTGTGGCTGGTCACGGTAAGCGCCGCGCTGTTCGGTGAAGCCTTCTGTATCCGGCTGATGGGCCGCCCGGCCTTGCCGACTCTATTTGATGGTTCGGCTTTGCTGACCGGCTGGCTGTTGGCGATGTCCTTACCACCTTGGGCGCCCTGGTGGATCGGCGTGATGGGCGGTCTGTTTGCTACGGTACTCGGCAAACAAGTGTTCGGTGGGCTGGGTTTTAATCTCTTCAACCCGGCGATGGTAGCTCGGGTTTTTCTGCTGATTTCGTTTCCGGTTCAGATGACCGTCTGGATTGCCCCGCTACCGATTACTGCGGCTACCGCTCCCGGATTTTATGAGGGTTTGTTGATTCTGCTGAACGGCATCCCTAACCTCGACGCGGTCTCTAGCGCCTCGCTGCTCAGTTTTGCCAAAACCGAGTTGTCACGCGGCGTCGACATTCTGCATTCACTCGCCGCCACCAGCGCACCGACTAATTCACTGCTTGGCGCTCGCGCCGGTAGCTTGGGTGAAACGGCCTCGCTGTTGATCGCTGGCGGCGGATTGGTGCTGCTCTTTACCGGCATCATCCGTTGGCACATTCCGCTGGCTATGGCGGCAGGTATTGCGCTCCCGGCGAGCATCGCGCACGCGGTTGATCCAGGCCGTTACCTCGACGTCACCACGCACTTACTCTCGGGCGGCGCGACCCTTGGCTGCTTTTATATCGCCACCGATTACGTCACCTCACCCAATACCAAAATCGGCCAATTGGTGTTCGCTGCCGGTTGCGGTTTTTTGACTTACGTGATTCGCACCTGGGGCGGCTACCCCGAAGGCGTGGCTTTTGCCGTACTGCTGATGAACGCGCTGACACCCGTTATCGACCGCTATATTCGCCCACGAATTCTCGGTCGAAACTGGAAAGGTATGCCTCTCGATCCCGATGTTGAAAGGGCAAAATCATGAGCACCATGGCTCTGTGGCGCGAGAAACTCACCTATCAACCGCTCTCGCTGGGCCTCATCGCGATGGTCACTAGCGCCGCCTTGGCCTTTGGCAACTTCGCCACCCATGAAGATATTTTGAAAGCCGAGGAACGCGATTTACAAGCCTCGTTGGCTCAGGTCTTGCCGGAAGGATTTGCCGATAACAATCTGCTCCAGGACACGCTGAAAATTGTTGGTGCAGACGGCGCTCCGGTGACGCTTTACCGAGCTCGTAAAGCCAAACAAGTGATTGGAGGGGTATTTCAAGTTTCCAGTCGCGGCTATGCCGGTGAGATTGTTATTTTGATCGGCGTTGATCACCTCGGACGAATGCTTGGCGCACGCGTCATCAAGCACATCGAAACACCGGGACTGGGCGATAAAATTGAAGTTGCCAAATCAAAGTGGATTCTCGATTTCGACGGCAAATCTTTAAGTTCGCCGCCCGCCGATAAATGGGCGGTTAAAAAAGATGGCGGTGTATTCGACCAGTTCGCCGGGGCCACCATCACCCCACGCGCCGTTATGAAGGCGGTTAAAGGTGGACTTGAATTCTTCGCTGCCCACCGCGAAGAAATCCTGAGCACCAACGGTAACTGAGAGGCTATGAAAATACATAACCCCCTACCACAGAGGCGCAGAGACACAAAGGTTGCGCAGAGAAAAACAAAGCTATCTGTAGGAACAACGTATTTCTCTGTGTTTCCTCTGTGCCTCGGCGCCTCTGTGGTGGATTTTCAATTTTTTCTAACACGCTGAAGAGAACACAAATGGACTATCGGCAAATCATGAAAGACGGTCTCTGGACTCAGAACGTGGTGCTCGCCCAACTGCTCGGCATGTGCCCGACCATGGCCGTCACCACCAGCGGCACCAACGGGCTGGGCATGGGATTAGCGACCACGGTGGTGCTGGTGGCGTCAAACGCCATCGTCGCCGCGATCCGCGATTTTGTTTCGCATCAGGTGCGTATTCCCGTCTTTATCGGCCTGATCGCCACGATGGTGACGCTGGTCGATATGAGCCTCAATGCCTGGTTCCATGATCTCTACAAAGTATTGGGGCTGTATATCGCGTTAATTGTCGCCAACTGCGCCGTGCTGGGCCGCGCTGAAGCCTTCGCAGCACGTCAGCCGGTGATGGCTTCGGCACTCGACGGACTATGGATGGGCCTCGGCTTTACCGGGGCCCTCACGGCCATTGGGCTGGTGCGCGAACTGGTCGGCAGTGGCACCTTATTTTCTCAAGCCAGTCTGCTGCTTGGTCGGAAATTCGCTTTTATGGAAATCACCGTCCTGCCAAATTATGGCGGTCTCCTGATGATGATCCTGCCACCGGCCGGATTCTTGGTTCTCGGTCTGTTGCTGGCGGCCAAACAATTTTATGAGCGCCGCAGCGCGCTAGCGGCCAGCGCTACGCCACCGTCCGTAGACGTCTCAACGCTCGGTTGTCACTAAGGAGTGTGTCATGCAAATCGGTGTCGCCTATTCGGAACATGCCCAACAAATCTGGCTGACCATCGAGGTCCCGGACGAAGCCACGGTCAACGACGCCATTGTGCGTTCAGGCATTCTGACGATGTTTCCGCATATCGATCTCGCCAGCCAAAAAGTCGGTGTCTTTGGCAAAATCGTTAAACCTGAAGCCGCCTTGCGCCCCGGTGACCGCGTAGAAATTTACCGCGCCATCACCTGCGATCCGCAAACCGTCCCGCGTCGTGACGGCGTGGGGAGCGAAGACGATTAAGGTCGCGCAAAAATTTGGCTTGGAATCAAATAAATTCATCACGTTGAACGAACTGTCCGTGAGACAGATATAATCATCAGCCCGAAAGTTTAGCGCTCAGCTAACAACAGATCGCTGCCGATTCCTCTCAACATCTCAAGCCAATTTTCATGCTCCTGATTTTGCGTCAGCACCTGCAACAATTGATCAAAGACCTAGCGCTTGGTTATGCTTGGGTGTCGCTGGTGCCTTCTTGGAAAGCGGGCTTGATGTTGGCGCTGCTGACTTTTATTAATCCCAGCACGGGGGCGATTGGTCTCCTCTGCGCGATTTGTGCCTTGTACTCCGGGCACGTTGCTGGGGCCAATGCGGGCGAGCGTCCGGTCTGCGTCTTTAACGGTTTATTGGCGGGGTTGTTTGTCGCGCATTTGTGGGCGGTGAATATTAGCGCTCTGGCGCTGGCCGTGTTCTGCGCAGTGTTTTCCGGCTGGCTCACTATCGTCCTAGGGCGTTTGGCTTGGACTTTGATTGGATTACCGATTCTCAGCCTGCCGTTTGCTCTGGTGGCCATGTTCTGTGCCGCAGCGGGCCGCAGTCTATCGGCCCTGCGCTGGAACCTCTATATCGCGCCGCCTGAGTTATTTGGCAATCAGGCCGACAAATTTCTCAGTGCGCTAGGTAATCTTTACTTTTGCCCCAGCCCGTTTGTTGGCCTATTTATTTTGCTGATGCTGGTGCTTTTCTCACGTTATTACCTGCTTATTGCGCTGACGGGTTATTCAGCGGCGCTGTTCTGGCTGCAATTGTTGCAGGCCGCACCGGAGCATCTGGTGAACACGGCCTGGGATAGCAACGCCATCCTCGCAGCGCTGCTGGTCGGTGGCTTATTCGCCAGACCGTCCTGGCTAACCGCGGCACTCGCCACGCTGGCTGCTGTGATCGCCTGCTGGCTCTCACTGACCCTCGGGCGCATTCTCGACGTGGCGCATCTCGTGCCCTTCTCCGTTCCCTTTGTTCTGGCGTCCTGGTTGGTACTTTTTGCAGTGACCCGTAACACCCAGTTCACCAGCAGTTTCAATCTGTCGCTCCCCGATGCGCCGGAACGCTCATTTGAGCGTGCACAAATCAGCCGGGGCCGCGTCGGCAAACCCTCAAGCGTCTCATTGGCGACGCCGTTCATGGGTTTATGGACGGTATCGCAGGGCTTTTCTGGTCTGCATACGCATCGCGGCCCTTGGCGACATGCACTCGACTTCATTGTCATGAAAGACGGTAAAAGTTTTTTCAGCAAGGGCAATCAGCTTGAGGATTTTTATTGCTACAACCAGCCGGTGCTCTCGCCCGCCTACGGCCTAGTTTGGCGCGTTGTTAATGACGTCCCGGACAATACACCGGGCACGGTCAATATAGCGGCCCAATGGGGTAACTGCGTCATCATCCGGCTGTACGACGGCAAATTCGTCGTGCTGGCCCACCTCAAACCGGCGACGGTCGCCGTCTATCCGGGGGCTTGGTTAAAGCCAGGCGACCTGATTGGCTACTGCGGCAATTCGGGCCGATCACCGCAACCGCACATTCACCTGCACGTACAAACCAGCGATCATCCCGGCGCACCGACCGTTCCCTTCCACATGTGCAGCGTCCTAATTTCAGACAAGGGCGAAGCGCCGCGTTACGAATTGGCGATTGTCCCGCAAGAATCCACAACGTTGGTCAGTGCTGTTGAAGGCCAGGTTCGACCGTTTTATCTGTTTGCTGGTCGTGGCTTGCGCTACATGGTGGCGCACAACGATAACAAAGCCAGCGAATGGACACTGCGCTGCGAAGTCGATGAACTTGGCCGCTTGATGCTCGTTTCAAGCAGGGGTGCGCGCTGTATTGCCGAATCGACTTGGGCCGTTTTTTCTTGCTATGAACGTAGCGGGGCGGCGGATCCCTATTTCGATCTGTGGCTACTGGCGTGCGGGTATACGCCAACATCGTTCCAAGTTGATCGCTGGCAAGATCGGTTTACCCCGGCGCGACTGCTGCCGCAACGTATGGCTAGATGGCTGGCGCAAGTCGGCTGGCCATTGACCACTTTTGCCGTAAGTGTTTATCATCGGCACTGGGACGAAGAAGCTCAGGGCTGGCGACAACAGGCCACTCATCGCCAGAAATTTACCGGGATAAGCCTCACCACAAACGCGCTGATTGTTCCGCAACTCGGCACCACGGCTATCGTTGGCGAAGTTGACGGACGTCATTTTTCGATGCAAAGTGTGACGGTTTTTCAAGGTGCCGATGTCGGCGTTCCTGCGTGGGAATCGGCTATTGGTATTTCAACATCATTCAGGAGAACTTTGTGATTTTCAAGACCAAACTGCACAAAATCGTGTTGATCGGCCTCGGCATGGCCGCCTTGTCTCACATGGCGCACGCCGATCTCTTGAATTTCAATGCCGTCGTAATGGACACAGAAGCCGCTTATTCAGGATCGCAGGAACGCCATAGTTTGAGCGAGCGTGGCATTCGATTTTCTGCTGACTATCTTGAGCAAGGCGGGCTGACTGCTGGCTATAGCAAAACCACGGTCAATATGAAAAACAACGCGGCGGCGATCAATCAAAACAATGTCTTGGTTTCAAGCCGCGTGAATTTCCTCCCGGATGCCTTACCCGGTCGCCTGACACTGCGCCTTGATGGCCATCAAATCAACAATAATGATCCGACTGGCAACACGAGTCGGGTGAACGTGATTGCACAACAACTCAGTTGGCTCGCCAAAGATGATTCGCTTTACCTTGATTTGGGTTATACCTATTCGCACTACCAGAACCAGCTCCAAGTCTATCAATACACGCCCACTGTGGGCTTCGCTTTGAACGGCGGAACTGAGTGGATTCAACTCCGCTATTATCTGATTAACGGTCTTAATCCAAGCCGGGCCATGGGCAAATACAACACTTCCGCGCTGGAAGCAAAATGGACGCATTATTTCTCGCCTCAATCCAACAGTTTGCTGCCTAACAGCATGACCCTCGGTGTTACCGCCGGAGATCGCATCTACACCGTGGATATGAGCGCTCAATCCGTGGCTAATTTGGCCGATCTGGAAAAAGCTTCCGCCAACCTTGGCTTGTTTTGGGATGTATCAAAAAAGGTCAAATTTTTTGTTCTGGCCGGACAGAGTCATTATTCCAATCCCTCCTTACCCAACAACTATAAGCTGAACGTCGCACACGCCAATATCTCAATTGATTGGTAAGTTGTCGCGACTCAAGCCCCATCAAAAATCCCCGTCATTCCAGCGCATTTATGGATGACGGGACGGGTGCTTAATCCTATAAAACTCAGTTGATGGCGAAAAAATCCGCTTATTTTTCGTTTTTCCTCAATGGGTTATGTCGGTTAAAGCGGCTCAACAAAAGGAATAAGCCATGATTGGTCGCCTCACTGGAATCGTGTTGGAAAAGAACCCACCCCAAGTGCTTATTGATGTGCAGGGTATGGGCTATGAGGTCGATGTGCCGATGAGCACTTTCTACAACTTGCCCGGAATCGGCGAAAAGGTGACGCTGCTGACGCATTTTGTTGTACGCGAGGAGGGCCATTTCCTCTTTGGTTTCGCCACGCAGTCTGAACGTTTTGCTTTTCGGCAGTTGGTTAAAATCTCCGGTGTTGGGGCGCGCATGGCGCTGGCGGTGCTTTCGGGGCTTTCGGTCAGTGATCTGGCACAGACCATTTCTCGTCAGGAAATTGGACGATTGATCAAGGTGCCTGGCATCGGCAAGAAGACCGCCGAACGTCTGCTGCTCGAACTCAAGGGCAAACTTTCCGAAGTCACGTCTACCGTGGCCTTCGCCGTTGAAGATTGTCAGCAAGACACGCTCAATGCGCTATTGGCACTGGGTTACAATGATCGCGAAGCGGCGGCTGTAATGAAGCACATTCCCCTCGGGACGTCCACCTCGGACGGGATCCGTCAGGCTCTGAAATTACTTTCGAAAGTGTGAAGTACCCCATGTATTCGACTCAAAAACAGATCATTCAGATCGCCATTGTTTCCCTTCTGCTGATCGGTTGTATCGCCGTGCTGACGCCGTTTATCGGCACCCTGTTACTGGCCCTAGTGTTAACGGTTACCACCGCCTCTTTGCGCGACTATCTGCTGGTGCTGTGCGGCGGACGACGCAGTCTGACGGCGGCCATTTTGTGTTTGCTGCTGGTGCTGCTGCTGGTGCTGCCGATGGCCCTGCTTTCTGGCTCGATGGCCGACGGGGTCGAAATGGCCATCGCCTACCTCCGTCCGTTGCTTGAAACAGGGCTTCCCGCCAATGTCCCCGCATGGGTCACTGATCTCCCCGTTGCGGGGGAGGCGATCACCGATTACTGGCAAAAATTGGTCGCCAGCCGTGAAGAAATGAACGAACTACTGCGCCAGCTCATTGCCCCAACACGCAAATTAGCTCTCGCCGCCGTCTCTCTTTTCGGACAAGGTTTGCTGCAACTGGCACTGGTTATTTTCTTCGCTTTTTTCATCTTCCGTGACGCCGAAAGCTACGCCGAAGCGCTACGTACGGCCAGCATCAAACTCGCGGGTAATCTTGGCGAACGCATGTATAAGTTGGCTGACGGCACGGTCACCGGGGTCATGGTTGGCATCGTCGGCACCGCCGCTGCGCAATCACTGGTCGCCCTGCTTGGTTTTGTTATCGCGGGTGTCCCTGGCATCATCATGCTCTCAGTGGCGACCTTCTTCTTTTCGATGGTTCCTGTGGTGGGGGCTTCCTTAATCTGGATTGGCGCGGCGATCTGGCTCTACGAAGGCGGACAAACCGGCTGGGCTATTTTCATGGTTTTGTGGGGCATGTTCGGCATCAGCAGCGTCGACAACTTCCTTAAACCCATTCTAATTTCACGCACCTCCAGCCTTCCGCTACTGTTGATTGTTGTGGGTGTTTTCGGTGGTGTTTTGGTTTTTGGCTTCATCGGACTCTTTCTCGGCCCCACCTTGTTGGCGCTCGGCCAGGTACTGATCCGCGAATGGCTGGATCACCCCGATTACGATGAGCCGGTAATTTAACCATGATTGAACGCGACAGTCTCGGCGAGTCCCTGTCCGAAAATTTCAGCGAAGTGGTCAGCGAACGCCTGATCTCGGCGGAGTCGAAATCGACCCAAGAAGAAGCGATTGAACGTGCGCTGCGCCCCAAGCGATTAGCGGAATATGTCGGTCAAGCCAAGATTCGCGAACAACTGTCAATTTTCATTGAGGCCGCCAAGCGCCGCCAAGACACTCTTGATCATGTGCTGTTGTTTGGCCCACCGGGCTTAGGCAAGACCACGCTAGCACACATTATCGCAGCGGAAATGGGCGTCAATATGCGCTCAACATCTGGCCCGGTGCTTGAACGGGCGGGCGATTTGGCCGCCATACTGACCAATCTCGAACCGCATGATGTGCTGTTCATTGACGAAATTCACCGCCTGTCGCCTATCGTCGAAGAAATTCTTTACCCGGCACTGGAAGATTTTCAGATTGATATCATGATCGGCGAGGGGCCGGCCGCTCGCTCGGTTAAACTCGACCTTCCACCATTTACGTTAGTCGGAGCAACGACCCGTGCCGGTATGCTGACCAACCCGCTACGTGATCGCTTCGGCATTGTCGCCCGATTGGAGTTCTACACGCCGGAAGAATTGACGCACATCGTGACGCGCTCGGCGCAGTTGCTCAAAGTGCCAGCCGAACCCGGCGGCGCGCTGGAAATCGCCAAACGCTCACGCGGCACCCCGCGCATCGCCAACCGTCTGCTACGCCGCGTACGTGACTTTGCCGAAGTCAAGGCCGCAGGACACATCACTCAGGAAGTCGCTGACCTCGCGCTGATCATGCTGGACGTTGACCACGGGGGTCTTGACATCATGGATCGCAAACTGCTCTCGGCGGTGATCGACAAATTCGGCGGTGGCCCGGTCGGTATCGACAATCTAGCCGCCGCTATTGGCGAAGCCCGCGACACCATCGAAGACGTACTCGAACCTTACTTAATCATGCAAGGCTACTTGCAACGCACGCCGCGTGGACGGGTGGCCACCGCCGCCGTATACCGTCATCTCGGCCTTGAGCACCCGTCATCGATCGCCCAAAACGAACTCTGGCGGACGCAATAAACCGACGTTAGCCCTTGAAATCATATGCTGTCACAAACACTTACATCCCGCACTCGCCAGTGAAATTAAAATACACCTATGAAACATGCCGCAAAACATTCTCACAGTGATCAACAAAAACCCAATGCGTTCACCTTTCCGGTGCGTATTTATTACGAAGACACCGACGTCGGTGGCGTCGTCTATTACTCCAATTACCTGAAATTTTTGGAACGTTGTCGCACTGAGTGGCTGCGCTCAATCGGCCATGAACAGGCGACGTTGATGCTTGACCCTGGAATTGCTTTCGTCGTCCGCACGGTCAGTTTGGAATATCTCAAACCGGCCCGTCTCGATGAAATGCTTTCGATTAGTCTTGAAGTTGAAAAGATCACCAAGTCGCAACTGTTTTTCCGTCAACACATCCGCCGCGCCAACGCAGACACAGCCAGCGGCTGGGACGAACTGATCAACGCCAAGATTCAGATTGTTTGCGTCAATGCCGCACTAATGAAAATCACCTCCATTCCTCCTTTGTTGCGTACTCAACTGGAAGCTCTCCAATGAACGTCTCGCAAGACCTCTCGATTCTTAATTTAATCCTCAACGCCAGTGCCGTTGTTCAGGTTGTTATGTTGCTGCTGGCCGGCGTTTCTTTTATGTCTTGGTACTATATTTTCAGCAAATGGTTTACCGTCCGGCAAGCCCGAGCCCAGACCGAACAATTTGAACGTGATTTTTGGAGTGGCGGCGACCTTAACAGTTTGTATCAAAGCGCTGTTAATAACCGCCACGACACCGGCAGCATGGAACGTATTTTTGAAGCCGGCTTCCGTGAATTTACCAAACTGCGCAGCCAGAAAAACCTCGACGCTAAAGACGTCATCGACGGATCACGTCGCGCCATGCGGGCCACCTATCAGCGTGAAATCGACACCATTGACGCCCATCTGGCTTTCCTCGCCTCGGTCGGGTCAGTGAGCCCTTACGTCGGCCTTTTTGGTACGGTGTGGGGCATCATGCACTCCTTCCGTGGCCTATCCAATGTGGGGCAAGCCACGCTTTCTGCCGTGGCTCCCGGTATTGCTGAAGCGCTGGTAGCCACCGCGATCGGCCTCTTCGCAGCGATTCCAGCGGTGGTCGCTTATAACCGGTTCGCCCACGAAATTGATCGGCTCTCAACGCGCTTTGAATCGTTCATGGAAGAATTCTCCAACATCCTGCAACGCCAAGTTCGCTAACCGGGAGGCCCCATGCGACAACGCCGCCTGAAAAACGAGATCAACGTCGTTCCTTACATCGATGTCATGCTCGTATTGCTGGTCATTTTTATGGTGACTGCGCCGATGATGACGACCGCCAGCATCGACGTCCCTTCCGTCGGCAAAGCCGCACAACCACCGGCAGAGGCGCTGCAAGTAAACATCCGCGCCGACCAATCACTTTCGTTGACGTTACCGGGCAAGTCAGAGCGCAGCTTAAGTCGCAGCGAATTATCGCAAATGATTATTGAGACCCAGCGTAAAAACCCGGAACAACCGGTGCTGATTGTTGGCGACAAAAACGTCAAATACGAAGCCGTGCTTAGCGTGATGGATGAACTACAACGCAAACAGGTTAAGCGTATCGGCCTGCTCGTCCAGCCCACCGGTAAATAGGCCCGGATCGCTCGAAAGCCCGTACCGTGAATCTAGCCGCGCCACCACCCGAAGATGAACAATCCAACATCACTGCGCTGCTTTTCTCGGCGATAGTCCATCTATTGCTCATCAGCGCGCTGTTCTTTGGTGTGCAATGGAAAAGCCAAGCGCCTCGTTCGGTTGAGGTCGAAGTCTGGCGTGCAGCCCCATCTCCTTCGCCGGCCATTAAGCCAGAACGGACTCCCGAGCCTCCGAAGCCCGAACCTAAACCAGAGATCAAGCCGGAAGTTAAACCCGTTCCCAAAGTAGAAAATCCGCCACCGGTCAAGCCGGACATCGCACTCAAAGACGATAAAAAACCTAAAAAAGATCAACCGAAACCAGAACCTAAGCGCGAAGAACCGGATTGGAAAAAGGAACTCGCACGCGAGCAAAAGCAACTTGACCAGCAAAAATCTGTTCAGGATCAGCTCGCGCGGGCCGAAGTCGAAGCCAATCAACGCGCCCAAATTAAAGCAGAACAGGCGGCCTCTGCGCGTACTCGTGGATTAGCCGACTACGCGGCCAAAGTGCGCGGCAAGGTGCGTGGAAATATCGTTTTACCCTCAGGGATTGAAGGCAATCCTGAAGCTATTTTCGAAGTCACTCAACTTCCGTCAGGTGACGTG
>CAIWVX010000465.1 GCA_903916205.1 uncultured beta proteobacterium | reverse complement strand
GGCAGAGTATGAGATCGACCCTTATGTGACTCCGGGAGAACCCAAGAGCGGATATCTGCCTTTGTTGCAGGATCGGGTGATGGGGCCGGTGGGCAGTGCGGACAAGTTGACGATGGGTTGCCATAGTGCAGCAGACCGTGAAATACCGGCAGGATCGACAGCGCGCCGAGTAGCAATCCGGCCAGTAATATTGGACGACGTCCAATACGATCCGACAACCAGCCGCACAGCAGGGTCAGCGGAAAGAGCAAGATTGTCGCGCTAATCACCAGCGTTCCGGTGAGTTGCGGGTCAAGCTTGACGACGCTTTTGAGAAATACACCGCTATACACCTGTGACGAAAAAAACAGCAGCGAGCCGCCCGCCGAGATACATGAAAACAGCACCAGCATACGACCCACCACTTGGCGGTTGCTTAGGCAATCACGCAAAGGGGTTTGCGACAGCGCCTTGGCTTCGCGCAAATGCTGGAAAATCGGTGATTCATGTAGCGCCACACGGCTTTTCAAGGAAATTAGCAGCAACAGCGCCGAGAGCAAGAAAGGCACACGCCAGCCCCATTCGCGAAATTCGCTATCCGTGAGCCAGAGTTGCAGCACTATCACCTGCAAGGTCGAGGCCATGATGCCCAGAGGCCCCATGAGTTGTAATACGCTGGTATAGAGGCCACGTCGCCCAGCCGGTGCGTGCTCGGTTAGATAGACCGCCGCACCACCGATCTCGCCGCCAACCGAAAGCCCTTGCAGCACCCGCAGCATTAGCAGTAGTAACGGGGCTAACAGGCCAACCTGCTGATAGGTCGGCAACAAACCGACGGCAAAAGTAGCCACACCCATGATCGTAATGGTGGCGATAAAGAGAATGCGTCGTCCGTAACGGTCGCCGAGCGAACCGAATAGCGCGGCGCCGATAGGGCGCACAATCATGCCGACGCCAAAGGTGCCTAAACTGGCAAGCAAGGCGGTGGTCGGATTTTCAGGCGGGAAAAAAAGCGTGCTGAAATAAGTGCTCAGCGAAGCAAAGGTCAGGAAATCGTACCATTCCAGAAAGGTGCCAAAACAGGCGGCAATGGCGACCTTGCGCTGAACGCCGGAAGTCGTTTTCGAGACCGTATCCATGAGGGGCTTGGGGTAAAGGAAAGTGATACATTATCTCTTGAATTGGTGTTTGGCAGGTTATCACTGGGATTTTGATGTACCCCGAAAAGTGATGAGGCATTGTTTCTGCCCAGTTGCTTCTGTATTCTGACTTGGCTGTTGAGAAATGAAGGGCTCTGGGAGAAAAAACCAAAAACGCAAAAAGCGCCGCATCTTGTATGAGATAGGTCAGGTTATTGCTCTGACCTCGGGTGTCCGGTAGCGTTGAAAACACGCCCCTGATTCCTTCGATCAGAGTCGCGGCGCTAAGGGGAACGTAGGTAATGAATGTTTTCATCTGAAGGAAAGAACGCCTCTGCTTTTTTGCTGGGGAGTTATTTTTCACCTCTTTTTTAACGACACCCGATAAATCTTATTTGGCTGACTGAGGGGTTGCCATGCGATAATATTCAGCCGAATTAGCCTCCTGAAGCCTTATTTTTCCTGATCGTCGAGATATGCCATTAAATTTATACGACAAGCTTTGGCAAAACCATGTGATCCATGAAGATGTCAATGGGACTGCGCTTATTTATATTGATCGTCATTTGGTGCATGAGGTGACGAGTCCGCAGGCTTTTGAGGGGCTTAAACTGGCTGGTCGTAAACCTTGGCGGGTTTCCTCTATTGTCGCTACGGCTGATCACAATACGCCAACCGATCACTGGGAGCGCGGAATTGAGGATCCGATTTCACGTCTGCAAGTGGAGACCTTGGATGCCAATATCCGTGAAGTCGGCGCGTTGGCTTACTTTCCGTTCAAGGATCTGCGACAAGGCATTATTCATGTGATCGGGCCGGAAAATGGCGCGACACTGCCCGGTATGACTGTGGTTTGTGGCGACTCGCATACCAGTACTCACGGCGCGTTTGCCTGCATGGCCTTTGGTGTCGGAACCTCCGAAGTTGAGCATGTGTTGGCGACGCAGTGTCTCCTACAGAAGAAGTCGAAGGCCATGTTGCTCCGTGTTGATGGCAAGCTTGGTAAGGGAGTCACGGCCAAGGATGTGGCGCTGGCGATTATTGGGCACATCGGTACGGCAGGTGGGACGGGGTACGCTATTGAGTTTGCGGGTAGTGCCATTCGCGGGCTGTCAATGGAAGGTCGCATGAGCTTGTGCAATATGGCCATTGAGGCTGGTGCGCGGATGGGATTTGTCGCCGTCGATGAGGTGACCATTGACTACCTGAAAGGGCGGCCTTTTGCACCGAAGGGCGAAACCTGGGACGCCGCCGTGACCTACTGGCGAACGCTGCACAGCGACGAAGGGGCGCACTTTGATTGTGTGGTCGACCTGCCCGCCGAGGCTATTCGCCCGCAGGTGACTTGGGGGACATCGCCCGAGATGGTGGTTACGATTGATGCTTGCGTACCCGATCCGGCGAAAGAAAAAGATCCGGTCAAGCGCGAGGGCATGGAGCGTGCGTTGCAGTACATGGGACTGAATCCGAATACGCCGATTAAATCAATCAAGGTTGATAAGGTTTTTATTGGTTCGTGCACCAATTCACGCATCGAGGATTTGCGTGCGGCAGCCCATGTCGTCAAAGGGCGAAAAGTGGCTTCCGGGATCAAATTGGCGCTGGTGGTTCCGGGGTCGGGTCTGGTCAAGCAGCAAGCTGAGCGCGAAGGATTGGACACGATTTTTGTCGCGGCGGGATTTGAATGGCGCGAGCCTGGGTGCTCGATGTGTCTCGCCATGAATGCTGATCGTTTAGAACCCGGTGAGCGCTGTGCTTCCACTTCGAATCGTAATTTTGAGGGGCGGCAAGGGGCGGGCGGGCGGACGCATCTCGTTAGTCCAGAAATGGCGGCGGCGGCGGCACTGGCCGGTCATTTTGTGGATGTTCGGGATTTGCTTTAATGGCCGAACGCTTCACCCCCTACGTAGACTCTACGTAAAATCGGGAATAACGGAAGGTGCTGATTAGTGACGATTAACAAGGAATACCATGGATAAGTTTGTTCGCCTAGAAGGGCTTGTTGCGCCGCTCGACCGTGCCAATGTCGATACCGACGCCATCATTCCCAAGCAGTTTCTGAAATCAATCCGGCGTTCGGGATTTGGTCCGAACCTGTTTGATGAACTGCGTTACATGGATATTGGCGAGCCTGGGGTGGATTGTGCTCAACGGCCACGTAATCCGAATTTTGTGCTTAACCAGCCGCGCTATCAAAATGCCCAGATTCTTTTGACGCGCCAAAATTTCGGCTGCGGCAGTTCCCGTGAACATGCCCCCTGGGCCTTGCTCGACTTTGGTTTCAAGGTGGTGCTGGCCGAAAGCTTCGCTGACATCTTTTTCAACAATTGCTTCAAGAATGGGATTTTGCCGATTGTGCTCCCTAGTGCTGAACTCGATGCTTTGTTCGCGCAAGTGGACGCTACGCCGGGTTACTCGCTGACCGTTGAACTTCAGCGGCAGGTGGTGATTCGACCGGATGGTAAAGCCATTCCCTTTAGCGTCGATGCTTTCCGCAAAGAATGCCTGATTAACGGCTGGGATGATATTGGTTTGACCTTGCGTCATGCCGACGAGATTCGTACGTTTGAAGAAAAACGTCGTCGTGATCAGCCCTGGTTATTTGCTTGAATGAAGGATTAGATTGTGAAAATTTGTGTTCTGCCGGGTGATGGTATTGGCCCTGAAATTGTGGCCGAAGCGGTGCGTGTTTTAAACGCGCTGGATTTGCCGTTTGAGCTGGAAGAGGCTTTGTTGGGTGGTTGCGCCGTTGATGCGACCGGTCATCCTTATCCCGAAGCCACGCAAAAACTGGCTTTGGCGGCTGATGCCATTTTGCTGGGGGCGGTCGGCGGGCCCCAATGGGACGCATTGCCGCGTGAGCAACGTCCAGAGCGCGGTTTGCTGGGCATTCGCAAGCAACTTGGTTTGTTTGCCAATCTGCGTCCGGCTATTTTGTATCCTGAACTGGCGAACGCTTCAACACTCAAGCCGGAAGTGGTCTCGGGTCTTGATATTCTGATTGTGCGTGAACTCACCGGGGACATTTATTTTGGTCAACCCCGTGGTATCGAGAGGCGTGTGGTCGATGGTAAGAATCAGCGCTTTGGATTCAACACCATGCATTACACCGAAAGCGAGATTCAACGCATTGGCCGGGTGGCTTTTGAGTCGGCTCGCAAACGCAACAAAAAACTGTGCTCAATTGATAAAATGAATGTTTTGGAAACTACCCAACTGTGGCGCGATGTCATGAATGAACTGGCTCCCGAGTATCCTGATGTTGAGCTTTCGCACATGCTGGTCGATAACGCGGCGATGCAATTGGTGAAAGCCCCCAAGCAGTTTGACGTGATGGTGACTGGGAATATGTTTGGCGACATCCTGTCTGATGAGGCCTCAATGCTTACCGGCTCAATTGGTATGTTGCCTTCGGCCTCGCTGGATGAAAACGGTAAAGGCATGTACGAACCGTGTCACGGTTCTGCGCCAGACATTGCGGGTCAAGGTGTGGCTAATCCGCTGGCAACGATTTTGTCAGTGGCGATGATGTTGCGCTACACGTTTTCGATGGAAGAGGCGGCTCAACGCATTGAAGGGGCGGTCAAGAAAGTGCTGGCGCAGGGGTTTCGCACGGGCGATATTTATGAGCCAGGGACTCATAAGGTGGGTACTAAAGCGATGGGCGATGCCGTACTGGCTGCGCTTTGAGTTGTTAGGATAACTGGCTATTTTTAGGAAATGAAATGAAGAAAGTGGGCTTGGTGGGTTGGCGCGGTATGGTGGGTTCGGTGCTTTTGCAGCGCATGGTCGAAGAGGGCGATTTCGAGGGCATCGAACCGGTCTATTTCTCGACTTCGGCGGCGGGGGCATCGGCTCCGTCGCTGGGCGGCAAAGACGGCGGCGTGTTGCATGATGCGCAGTCCATCGACCGGCTCAAGCAGATGGACATCATTGTTACCTGTCAAGGGGGCGATTACACCAAGGCTATTTTCCCGCAGTTGCGTGCCGTTGGTTGGAGCGGGCATTGGATTGATGCCGCGTCCTCGCTGCGCATGGAGCGTGATGCCGTTATTGTTCTTGATCCGGTTAACCGCGAGGTCATTCAGGCGGCCTTGTCCAAGGGGGGCAAGAACTGGATTGGCGGAAACTGTACGGTTTCCCTGATGTTGATGGGGATTGGCGGACTTTTTAAGAACGATCTCGTTGAATGGGTCTCGGCCATGACCTATCAGGCCGCCTCCGGTGCCGGTGCGCAAAATATGCGTGAATTGTTGGCTCAGATGGGCGCTCTGCATGAGGCCGTCAAGGCCGAATTGGCTGATCCGGCTTCGGCTATTTTGGAGATTGACCGCAAAGTGGCGGCGATCCTACGGGCGTCAAACTTCCCGACGAATAATTTCCGCAATACGGCGCTGGCAGGCAGTTTGATTCCGTGGATTGATGTGCCGGTTGAGGGGGGGCAGTCGAAGGAAGAATGGAAAGGTGGCGCTGAATGCAATAAGATTCTTGGCCGTCCCCCGTTCCGCTCGCCGGGCAGCATTCCGATTGATGGGCTGTGTGTGCGTATCGGCGCCATGCGTTGCCATTCACAGGGGCTGACCATCAAACTCAAAAAAGATGTTCCGCTTGACGAGGTCACTGATATGATTGCCAACAGTAATAAGTGGGCCAAGGTCGTCCCTAACGAGCGAGAAATCAGCGAGCGCGAACTGACGCCTGCGGCGGTTACTGGAACCTTGACCGTACCGGTGGGTCGCTTGCATAAGCTGGCTATGGGGCCGGAGTATCTCGGTGCATTTACTGTTGGCGACCAGTTGTTGTGGGGGGCCGCCGAACCTTTACGGCGCATGCTGCGTATTTTGGTTGAGGCATAAATTCTGTTAAAACGGTTTAACGTCAGAAGCAAGTTTGACTTGCATGACTAAATCCATGATGATAATTCGATAATTTAAATTGGACGCTCAAGGTGGTGCTGTGGTTGTTGTTGTTG
>CAIWVX010000464.1 GCA_903916205.1 uncultured beta proteobacterium | reverse complement strand
TATGGCTACGCTTGCCACCCATCAGGGGACAAAGCGATAGCGCTCAAAGTTTCTATTTGCAGGCACTTAACAGTGACCCGAAAGAGGCCAACGCTCAAGCCGGTTTGATTAACGCACGGGGGCGAAACGACCCCGTGCAGTCTGAAAGCCGACTTAAAACTTCACTCGCCAGCCAGCCTGATTCACCGGCGCTGCATTTTGCCTTAGGCAATCTCTACGCCAGCCAAAGTCGTTGGAGTGACGCGCAACACGCCTTTTTTCTGGCCTATTCAAACGATCCGGCCAACCCCGATTATCTCTTCAACCTTGCGGTCAGCCTTGATCACCTGCACCAGAATGAACTCGCCTCTCAGTATTACCTAATGGCGTTGAATGCAGCGACGATCTCGCGCCTTTTTTCATTTAACACGCAACAGGTCAGAAATCGCCTCTTGGAATTACAACCATGATTTCGGCACGCCCTCTGCGGCCCATCAAACTCGCGCATTTGCAGCGTCCGCGTGCGCATCACGTCGCGCACTACAAACCGTGTCTCTTTTCCTCGGGGGTAAATTCTAGATTAAGGATAGGCGGCCAATGAATTCCAGCGCTCCGCACCAACGACAACTGGGACAAATCCTGATAACTAAAGGCATTCTGAGTGAGGATCAGTTACGGATTGCGCTCTTTGAGCAGTTAAAGACCAATCAACCGGTTGGCAAGTTACTGGTTTCGTTGGGATTTGTTTCAGAAGCCACCCTGCGTGAGGCTCTTTCCGAAAGTCTTGGCAAACAGAGTATTGATCTGTCCAATGTGATTATCGACCCCTCGGCGCTGGCGCTGGTTCCGCGTGATCTGGCGAAGCGCTATCACCTTCTGCCACTGGATTATGATGAAGAAAATCATTGCCTAACGGTCGCCATCTCGAACGTCAGCGATATTGTCGCACTGGACAAAATACAAACTTTAGCCGGTAACAGCCTCGAAATTGAAACGCTGCTTTCCGGTGAGACTGAGATTGACCGAGCCATTGATCTAGCCTATGGCTACGAGCTATCAATCGACGGCATCCTGCACGAAATTGAGACGGGAGAAATCGACTTTCGCGGCTTGCAATTATCCGCAGATGAATACAGCCAACCGGTTGTCCGCCTGATTGACGCCCTCCTCACCGATGCGGTGAAACGCGATTCCTCCGACATCCACTTCGAGCCAGAAATCGGTTTTCTGCGTATCCGCTATCGCATTGATGGAATGCTCAGACAGGTTCGTTCGCTGCATCAATCCTACTGGCCGGCGATGGCCGTGCGCATCAAGGTCATGAGCGGGATGAATATAGCCGAAACCCGCGCACCACAAGATGGCCGAATTTCACTCAATATGCGCGGTCGGCAAATCGATTTTCGCGCTTCATCGCAACCGACAATTCACGGCGAAAACATTGTTTTACGCATCCTTGACCGGCAGAAAGGTCTGGTCCCGCTTGAAAAGCTTGGCTTGACCGAGATGCAGCTCGTTCTGCTCAAGCTGATGATTGCCCGCCCAGAAGGCATTATTTTGGTGACTGGCCCGACGGGTAGCGGCAAGACCACCACGCTTTATTCCATCCTTAACCATATCAATTCCGAGGGCGTGAATATCATGACCCTGGAAGATCCCGTCGAATACCCGATGATGCTTGTCCGGCAAACCTCGGTCTCTGACTCGGCCAAGTTAGATTTTGCTAACGGCATTCGTTCGATGATGCGTCAAGATCCTGACATTATTCTGGTCGGCGAAATACGCGACGCCGATACCGCTGAAATGGCGCTACGTGCGGCCATGACAGGCCATCAAGTGTATTCAACCCTGCACACTAATTCAGCCCTAGGCGCGATTCCCCGCCTGCTCGACATTGGCATTCTGCCTGACATCATGGCCGGTAACATCATTGGTGTTGTTGCACAGCGTCTGGTGCGTCGTCTGTGTCAGCACTGCAAAAAGCCGTATCAGGCCGAAACGCATGAGGCACGGCTATTGGACTTGCCAGACGATATTTCGCAACCAATTATTTTTGCCCCAGTGGGCTGCGAACGTTGTGACTTCCAAGGTTATCGCGGACGACTGGCGATCATGGAAATCCTGCGCATGAATTCCGATATTGATGAATTGATCGCTCGTCGCTCGACCGTTCGTGAAATACGCCATATGGCTGACCGTAACGGCTTTATTTCCTTAGCCGATGACGGTTTGCGACGTGTGCTGGATGGTTCAACTTCGATCGAGGAACTCGGTCGTGTGGTCGACCTGACCGACCGGATGTAAGGCCGCACATGTCGCTGTTTACTTACAAAGCGATTGACCCACAGGGTCGCACAGTTGCCGGGCGAATTGACGCCATGAATAGCGTCGACCTTGAACTGCGCTTGCGGCGCATGGAGCTAGACCTCGTCAGAGGCCAACTGATGAGCCATCGGAGCGTATTCGGCGGCGGCCATGTTCCTCGCCGCGAAATCATCCATTTTTGCTTTCATCTCGAATTGCTGCTACGGGCAGACGTGCCGATCCTTGATGGCTTATCTGATCTGCGCGACAGCCTTGAACACCCGCGTTTTCGCGAAGTCGTGGCCAGTATGATTGAGTCTATCCAAGGCGGGAAAAAATTCTCACAAGCGATGGAAGAACAACCCAAAGTGTTCGACAAGGTTTTTGTCAGTTTGATTAGTGCGGGAGAAAGCACCGGTCGTTTGCCCGATATATTGCAGAATATCTCTGAGTCGCTTAAATGGGAGGACGAACTGGCCTCGCAAACCAAGAGGCTCATCATGTACCCGGTGTTTGTCGGCGCGATAGTTCTTTTGGCCACCTTTTTTCTGATGATTTACATGGTGCCGCAGCTTAAACAGTTTGTAACCAACATGGGGCAGGTGCTTCCATGGCAGACGCAGCTATTGTTTTATGTTTCCGATCTACTGATTTCCTATTGGTACATGGTCTTGGCGCTGCCCTTGCTGGCGGTCATCGGCTTGAAATTGATGCTGCATTACAATCCGCTAGTACGCTACCGTTTTGACGCATTAAAGCTAAGACTGCCGTTGCTGGGTAGCATTTTGCACAAGATCATTCTTTCCCGCTTCGCCCACACCTTTGCGCTGCTTTACTCTTCCGGGATACCCATTATTGAGTCGATACGTACGACTCAGGAGGTGGTGGGGAATCTGGTTATCAGACACGGTCTGGAGCGCGTCGAGCAACTGATCGGAGAAGGGCAAAATGTTACCGCTGCCTTTCACAGCACCGGCTTTTTTCCGCCACTGATCATTCGTATGCTGCGCGTGGGTGAAAGTACCGGCTCGCTCGATACCGCCTTGATGAATGTCAGCTATTTTTATAATCGTGATGTCAAAGAATCGGTCGAAAAAGTACAGCAGTTGATTGAGCCGATGCTTACCGTCGTCCTCGGCTGTCTGCTGGGCTGGGTCATGCTTTCAATCCTCGGGCCGGTTTATGACGTCATTAGCAAGATCAAAACCTAGTCGCTCAACATCTAATGAAACCCGACCGCCTGCTTTATCTCAGCACTCATCGGATGAGCGCCTACCTCTGGAAGGCCAATCTGTTGAGCAGCGAAGGTGATTTTGCGCCGACAGCCGACGGTTATCAGGCGTTATCGGCCTATCTCGCTGAAAATTCAGGAAGTGTTTTTTCAATCCTAGTCAATGTGGCTGAAGAAAGTTTCCAGATCGAGACCATCCCCTTTCTGCGCGGGACTGACCGCCAAGCCATTATCCAGCGCAAACTGGGGCAGCATTTTTTCGGTATCGGTCTGACGGCTTCGCAGTCCATCGGTTATCAACAAACACAGCGCAAAAATGAGCGCGTTTTGTTGGCCGCGTTAAGCAACAAGGATTTTTTTGCCCCTTGGTTAAAGTGCATTGAACGCGCAGAAGTTAAGCTTTTGGGCATTTATTCGTTGCCCTTTTTGGCCCCTTCGTTGTTAAAAAAGAGTCAGCGGGTAGAGGATCAATGCCTGTTACTCACCGTTCAGGATCAAAGTATCCGGCAAAGCTATTTTGAAAAGGGCGAGCTGCTGTTCAGTCGCCTTTCGCCTTTACCCAACAATCGTATGAGCGAGCTTGCCAAAGCCTTCGCGAGCGAAGCGCACAAACTCCAGCAATATTTGAGTAGTCAGCGACTAATCGGGCGTAATCAGCGCATTACGGCGCATGTTTTGGCGAATAAAGACGCGCTGAAGGCGATTCAAGTCAGTTGCATGGATAGCGAAACATTGCATTTCAACGTCCTCGACATTGAAGACTGTGCAACAAAAAGCAAGCTCAACAAGCCACCGCCCAATACGCATTGCGAACAGATCTTCCTCAATCTGCTGGTTACCTCGCCGCCACGTACCCAGTTTGCCGATGACACCCTGCGCCACCCTTTGCATTTGCACCAGATTCGCACTGCTTGGTACGCTTGCGGAGCGTTGGTCTTGCTGATTTGTGTGTTGTTCGCGGGAACTCGGCTGTATGAAACGCATCGCCTCGGACAGGAAACCGAAGCCCTATGGAATGAGGCGGCACAGTCTCGTCAGCGCTACGAAAGCATCATAAAAGACTTCCCGAGCATACCGATCAGTACCGAAACATTGCGTCGCGTCGTTGATCGTTACGCCGCACTCGACGTTAAAAACTCAACGCCTATGGGCTTGTATCTCGAAATCAGCCGGGCTTTGCAAGTTGCGCCAACCGTTGAAATCGAGTCGATTGACTGGTCATCCGGTAGCAGCGATTTATCCCCAACCAGAGCCAGCGGCCCAGCTTCTACCCCTGTCACGGCCCTGTCAGACAGCGAGTCCGCCACCGTGCACGGAAGTATCCGACTCGGCGTAAGCACCAACCCTCGGCAAATTCTCGACGTATTTAATCATTTCCTTGAGGCGCTTAAGTCCAGTCCGAAATATGCAGTGATCGTTCTCAAACGTCCATTCGACATCGAGTCGGATAAGTCGCTGAAAGGCGCAGATACCACGGTTGAAGATAACAAGCCGCGCTCATTTAGCCTTCGGCTAATCAGAAAGGTCGAATCATGAAACTCGACGCTCATGACTTACCCCAGTTGCAATTCAGCCTGATAACGACCGTCCTGATGCTGGTGCTCGGAGCACTCGCTGTTCATTTCTCCGGCATAAAAATCAATGCCGCAAAAAATGAGCGTGCAGCGGCCCAATTGGAACGCAATAATTTCAATGGCAAGTTCAAACGGGTGCATAGTGAAGAAAACGAAATACGCGAGAAATCCGCGACATTCAGTCAGCTTCAAGTACGCGGCATGATCGGTGACGAACATCGGCTCGAATGGATCGAACTGCTCAAAGACATCATTGAGAAACGACGACTCATCGATATGAGCTATGAAATTGCCCCGCAACGCCCGCTTGATTCGGTTCAGGAGAGTGGCTTAGTCTTTTTTGTAAGCTCGATGAAACTGCAACTCAAACTACTGCATGAAGAAGACCTGACACGATTCATCAACGACCTACGACAGCACGCCAAGGCGCTTGTTCAGATCAAAAGTTGCCAGGTCTCGCGCTTACCACGCAGCAGCGAGGAGATCGCGCCTCTGGCGTATTTGCAAGCGGATTGCCAGATTGATTGGCTGACGCTGCGCGAAATGACCCGCAATTAAGTCAGCGCCGCTAAGATGAACACCCAAGCGCCCCCGATAAAAATCAGCACCGTACTGAAGCGCGGCATGGTAGGCCTCATGATCGTGCTGTTATGTCTTCCAGTGGCCCAAGCGCAAGAACTCGGCTCTTTGTTTTTTACCCCGGAACGCCGCCAGAGCCTTGATCGGCAGCGTGAGTTGAACGTCCTAGACACGCAGACCATGACACTAACGATCAACGGTGTCGTCACCCGCCGCAACGGCAAACGTACGGTGTGGATTAACGGCGTGGCGCAAAACGAGAATGAAACACCGAGTAATATTTCAGTGATTCCGAAGGACAACGATCCCGGCAAAATCATCGTTAATATCGACAGTCGATCTAACGCACAGTCCTCGGTGGGGGATACCCTAAACCGCACCACCGGCGAAATAGTGGATGGCCTGAAGGGTGGTTTAATCCGCAGTCATGGCCAATCCTCCGTTAAACAATAGCGATAACGCCGTTCATGGGAAATTTCGCCGACGCAAGCCTACCGACGCAGGACGTTGCCGCCGACGCTTCCGTCCGGTCGCCGCAACGTGGATTCGCATTGATGGCGTTTCTGGCTTTATTGACGCTGGCCGGTTTGAGCTTATTTATCCGGCAAATCAATACGATGCAAAGCCAATCTGTGCGAACGCAAAAGAGTTTTAATGCGCTTGCTCAAGCCAAGCAGGCGCTAATCGCATGGTCTGTTCTACAAGGCGATGTTGGGAGCGATACTTACCATCGACCCGGCACCCTGCCGTGTCCGGATAGGACTTTCATTGGACAGGCTAATTCGGGCAATGCCGCCGGAAGTTGCTCATCCGGCGGCGGAACATCGCTCGGTCGCTTACCTTGGAAGACATTGGGTATCGAAATGCTCCGCGACGCTAATAGCGAACCGCTTTGGTATGCCGTCAGTGACAACTTCCGCAATCCAAATATGCATAAAGCCTCCATCAATAGCGACGCCAAAGGAACGCTCCTGCTCTATGCCGCCGATGGCACGACTTTAATGACGCCGCCAGGAGAGGAATTGGTGGCCATTGTTTTCTCACCTAACGCCCCCTTGGCCGGACAAGATCGAATTACTTTCCCCGATGCTGCTTCAAACTTCTTGGACAGCGGCAACGGTCGAAATAATACGCTTGCCAGTGGGCCTTTCATCTCAGGCCCGGCGACCGACAAATCAAACAATGTGACCGACACATCAAACAATGTGATCGTCAATGATTTCGCCTTGGGCATTAGCGCAGCGGAACTCCTTGCCGCTATCGAAAAACGTGCACTTAACGAAGCCCAAAAGGCACTTTCTGCCTTTGCGCTCGCAAATAACAATAAGCTCCCAAACCCCGCCAAATCGAACGATATCATTTGCCAAACACCCATTAACGACGTTAAGACATCGAGTAATGATGTTCCCCCTCCACCGCTTTGCAAGAGTGACAATAGCGTCTGCTTTGGCAGGTTGCCGGAAGATGCTCTATCGCCTTATATGACAAAGATACCTTGGTTTAACCAAAATGGATGGGGGCGTGTTTTGATTTATGCGGTAAATAAAAATAGCGCCTTGGATGGTAGCGCTGCCGAGTGTCCGGCTTCTTTGGTCGTTGATGGGGAGTCCAAAGCTTATGTTCTTATTGCGCCAGGTTCAGCTAAGGCAGGTCAAAAACGTCCTTCCGTATCGCTCGCCGATTACCTTGAGAATGCCGAAAACAGCGATACATGGACATCAATGTCCAGTGGTCAGGCGACATTTTCAGCCCAGAAATCGGGCGCGAACGACCAACTGAGGAGCCGGCCATGAGAAGACGGAATCTACGGTTTCAAGGTCAAGGATTTACGCTGACCGAGATGGCGATTGTGATGCTTATCGTCGCTTTACTGATTGGCGGAATGATCGCGCCTTTGTCGGTTCAGAGAGACATCCAAAATTCAAATGATGCGCAAAAGCAGTTGTCTGACATTCTCGAAGCTTTGCTTGGTTTCGCGGCGGCTCAGGGGCGTTTACCCTGCCCGGCAGTTGGCGGAAGCACGGGCTTTGAAAGCCTGCTTAGCACAGGCGCTTGCAGTAATAACTATGACGGTTTTGTTCCGGCCATAACCCTAGGCATCGCACCCACAAATAAAGACGGCTACGCTATTGACTTGTGGGGCAATCCCATCCGCTATGCACTGACCAATGCCTCTGCCAATAACATCACGAACGTATTTTCGACAATGGGCAAGCTCAAAGCCGCGTGGGCTGTCGACCCGTCTAAAATTGCCCCTGACCTCCTCGTCTGCAACACCTCAGCCGGGATTACCGGCACGGGGGGGAGCGCAAAATGCGCGACGAACACACAACTCACTAACGACGCCGTAGCCATTCTTCTTTCTACGGGAAAAAAGGGTGGGGGGACGCCCACCGGAGCGGATGAATTGGCTAACCAAAACAACGACCGTGTCTTCGTTAGCCATGTCCCCAGCCCGTCGGATTCGCTTCATGGCGAGTTTGACGATCTTGTTGTTTGGCTCTCACCCAATGTCTTGTTTAGCCGTATGATTGCCGTCGGACAGTTGCCTTGAGCATTATCAAGGTCGGCTTTTTCTGGCTTTCGCGTTGCCCGGAATTTTTCGCGTGGCGAGTGGTCTCAGTGCGGAGTCTGCTCTTGGCGCACAGTCGCTTGATTTGCCCTGTTTATCGAAACCGTTTGATATGATTCATTCGCTGTTTCGTCACAACAGACAAGGAACCGTATGCAAACCGTAAAATTTGTCGTTCGCTACTGGTCATCGCTCCTGTCCATTGACGCCCCAGAGCGGCGAAACGAAGCACGCTGGGTGGACTACTCAATTCACCCAGGGAGCAAAATCGGACTGCACAATGCGATGCTAACCATGCATGATCGATGCGAAATCATGCAGGCACATGGTTGCCGGTTTGAATGCGCGGTGTTCGTCATTAACGGCGAGATCAGTGAAAGGCTCTCGCAAGAAACCGCCAATTCACTGTTTGAATCCTTGCCACGCGGAGACGTTAAATGGCTTGATATTAAAGAGTTTCTGCTGCCTATGCCGTCCATGCCAATAACGCCAGAGACCGTCATCAAAACACCAGAATCAGCAGAACAGTTGCCGCTTTTCGTTCGCACGCACACCCCTTACGATGACCGCGACGACTCACCGCGTCTTATCGACATTGCGACTTGAGCGATGATCTTGTTTTCCGTCTGATCGAGTTCACGCGTTCGATGCCCCCGAAATCCCCACGGCAATCGCACACATAAATGTCATGGATGCGAGCCGAACTCATCGAAGCGTTTTGATTTCGAGGAGTTCAGCGCGGTATTCTGGACAATGCTCGGCAAGTTTGCTGCGGCGTAAGCTTCGGGATAAAGGGCTCTATGTGATTTGTAGTGGGTGATTGAGTATGGTAGCTCGAATCGGCTTATTTGGAGCGTGAACAAAGATCAATTATGCAAGGCGCTTTCTGTCTTGTCTGTGAGTCAAGAAAGTTGTTTATACGAGCTATTACTACGCTAAGTTATCATTTATAAACAGTT
>CAIWVX010000463.1 GCA_903916205.1 uncultured beta proteobacterium | reverse complement strand
CTTTAATTCCGTTGCATGATTTAGGCCTTAGCTTAAGCTGAAAACCCCACCAAGCTAAATCTAGCCGAGCGGCAATGAGGCCGTTCTATACAAACTCTCAGGCCATCATGACGACAACCAAGCAACCGATTCTCTTTCTCTCCCACGGCTCACCAATGACCGCGCTTGGCGGGGATGAACTTTCGCGCGCTTGGGCGACGCTTGCTGGACAGATCACCCGCCCGGCAGCGATCCTGATGATTTCGGCGCACTGGAACACCCGTCTGCCAACGCTTAGCGGCCATATACAGCCTGAAACCATCCATGACTTCGGCGGCTTTCCTGAATCGCTATATCAACTGCGCTATCCGGCACCGGGTGCGCCCGAACTGGCTCAACGCATAAAACAGCATTTAACGGAGGCGGGTATTAGCGCTGAAATTGATCACCATCGGGGGATCGATCATGGCGCTTGGGTTCCCTTGCGCATCCTCTTTCCCGAGGCGGATATTCCGCTGCTGCAACTCTCGGTTCAACCTGAGCGCAACGCACGCCAGCATTTTGCACTGGGTTCGGCGCTAGCCTCGTTGCCCGGAGAAAATATCCTGATCATCGCCTCCGGTCACATGACGCACAATTTACGGGAGTACATGCAGACCACTGGAATTCACCCGGCTCCGGAAACGAAAAAATTCCGTGACTGGACTCACGCGCAACTAATGATCAACGCCAATGAGCCTTTGCTTGACTGGTTACATGCCGCTCCGAGCGCAAAATTTGCCCACCCGACGCCGGAGCATTTTCTCCCCTTATTTGTCGCCCTTGGTGCCGCAGGAGCACAACGAAAGTCCGTATGGCTGAATGGCGGATGGATAGAAAACTCGCTAGCCGCAGACAACTACCTGTTTGAGCAAGGCGGACTCGATCTCTGAACAAAAGAGATTTGAAGATCAGATACTCATGATTCATCGACACCATAGATGAAAAAAATATTCTTGGCACAATTAATTCCGATCGTGATAATGTCAATGAGCTTCACTTTTCCTTCGATAGTCAGGCGGGGCGATTTATGTCGATTCTGCGAGAATCGATTCTTTAAACCTCTGGTTTATTTTGAGTTTTATCTTTTTGGAGCGTGTTTAAATGAAGAAAAATCTTTTGTTTGGCGTGGTCTTGGCGGCGATTTCGGTGCCTGCATTGGCAGAAGCCGATGTAGAACTTCACGTGGGCGTGGGAACTTTGGGTTATGGCTTGGGTGCAGGATATCAAGTATCGGATTCAGTGGTGGCGCGCGTTGGAATCAATCAGTTCGATAAAACCTTCAACACAAGCTCAGGTAGTTTAAATTACGACGGCAAGTTGAAGCTTTCCAGCTTTGATGTGTTGTTAGATTGGCACTTGTTCGATGGCGCGACTCACCTCACCGTCGGGCTTTTGTCGAACGACAATAAATTTAGTATGACAGCGACCCCAGGCGCGGCGGGGTCGTACACACTTAATGGTCAAACTTTTACTGCGGCAGAAATCGGAAGATTGAATGGTGACGTCACTTTCAATAAGACTGCACCTTATATTGGTTTTGGCTGGAACAGCCAACCTAAGAACAAAGGTTTTTCTTTCAAGTCTGATTTTGGCGTCATGTTACAAGGGTCACCCAAAGCAAACCTAAGCTATACAGGTAACGGTGGTGGAGTTCCAGCGGTCGTTGCGCAAATCAATAGCCAAGTGGCGGTTGAACAAACTAATTTGAACGACAAGTTGAAGAGCTTCAAGACTTATCCGGTGATTTCCTTGGCTGTCGGTTACGCTTTTTAATTTAGATATTGCATAACCCTGTCGCTTGATGCGCATACGCTGCAATTTTGTACGCAGCGTATGGCGAATAAAAGAGGACTCCGCATTAACTGTGGAGGGGGAAAGTGGGTTTGCAAACTTACTTTCCCCGAGGAGGCCGAAAATGAACTATCGCCAAAGAGACCTGCATTCGACGACAGCGTAGTAACGGTAGGGCTTGTTATTTTGCTTTCTGGATCGACAGCCTTCCCGGCTCCTATCCCTCGCTCACTTACGCTCAAAGCATCAATATTTTGGCTTGAGGAAAAAGTTGGCTCAAGCCACTTCGTCTATCCAGGCTTGTTGAATGGCCTCAAGTATTTTTTCGCCACAGTGCTTCGGATCATCGTCAAAATCGGGCAATGCGATAACCCAGTTCATTAGGTCAACAAAATTAATTTTCAGCGGATCAACGGTAGGGTGGGCTTCGGAAAGTTCTATCGCTAGATCGTTTATATCAGTCCATTTCATCGTCTTGTCGCCTAGTGTTTGCCTTCTTTGGTCATATTGATTGAGTAACGCGGAATCTCAATCACCAAGGGTGTTTCATTGACGACGGTCTGACATGAAAGTCGTGAATTGGGCTCCAGTCCCCACGCTTTGTCGAGTAGATCATCCTCAAGTTCAGAGGAAGGTTCTAAGGCGGCAAACCCCTCTCGAACAATGATGTGACAGGTAGTACAGGCGCAGGACAGCTCACAAGCATGTTCAATGGCAATGTCGTTTGCCAGTAGATTGTGGCAAATCGACTCGCCTGCTTTAGCCTCGATCACCAAACCCTCCGGGCACAGTTCGGTATGCGGCAAAATGATGATTTGGGTCATGGTTGTTTTCCCTGAGTTTCCGCATGAATTTGGTTTGGCGTTTGGCTAGAAGTCGGCTCCGCCAGAGTATCGCCTTCAAACTGGTCAATGTGTTTGCCAGCAAAGGCCCGTCGGATTGATTTATCCATGCGGCGCGCCGCAAAATCTTTGGTTTCTGCTTCGAGATCGTCCATCGCTAGGGTGATCTGGCGGCGATTTTCGCCGAGTGCGGTCGCCTGCAATTGGGTAATCAATGTCTTTATCTTTTCCAATTGTTCTGCTGAAAGTAAATCAGCGTCGCTATTGAGCGCCGACTGAACGGCTTCGATTAGTCGTTGTGCATCGACCTGCGTTTCTTTCACAGCACGACGCTGGGCATCGTCCTTGGTATGCGCCAGCGAGTCTTTGAGCATGTTAGTGATTTCGTCGTCGGAAAGTCCGTACGAAGGTTTGACGGTAATGTTTGATTCAACACCGGACGTTATTTCACGCGCCGAAACCGAAAGCAGCCCGTCCGCGTCAACTTGAAACGCTACCCGAATACGCACCGCTCCGGCGACCATTGGTGGAATGCCTCGCAGTTCAAAGCGGGCCAGCGAACGGCAGTCACTGACTAACTCACGCTCGCCTTGAACCACATGCACCGCCAGTGCCGTTTGTCCATCGCGAAAGCTGGTAAATTCCTGCGCACGGGCCACCGGAATAGTGGAGTTACGAGGAATGATTCGTTCGACAAGACCGCCCATCGTTTCCAGCCCCAGTGAGAGTGGAATGACATCCAGCAATAACCAGTCTTCGCCAGGCGCATGATTTCCGGCCAGCAGATTGGCTTGCATGGCAGCCCCTAGCGCCACCACTTTGTCTGGATCAAGATTGTTCAACGGGTTGCATTTAAAGAATTCGCCGACCGCATGTTGAATTTGCGGCATCCGCGTTGCCCCGCCAACCATGACAACACCCTTGACATCAACAATGGTCAGCCCGGCATCACGTAATGCTTTTTTGACGGATTGAATGGTTTTAGTGACCAGTGTCTGTGAAATTTCAGTGAATATTTCGGTGCTCAATTTGAGATCAACGATCTCGCCGCTATTTAGCCGCGCCGTGATTGGCGCGATGCCGTGCGAGGTCAGGTATTCCTTCGCTTCGCGAGCGCGGGTAAGAAGCATTTGAGCGTCTTCAATGGACAGTGGCGCAAGTTTGGCGACCTCAAGAATCCAGCAGAAAATGCGCTGATCGAAGTCGTCCCCCCCCAACGCCGAATCGCCTCCGATAGCGAGGACTTCAAAAACACCCCGCGTTAAATTGAGAATCGAAATATCGAAGGTGCCGCCACCAAGATCGTACACGGCATAAACACCTTCGCTCGCATTATCCAAACCATAGGCGATAGCCGCCGCCGTCGGTTCGTTAAGCAAGCGCAAAACGGGTAAGGCCGCGAGCTTAGCGGCATCTTTCGTGGCTTGGCGTTGTGCCTCATCAAAATAAGCCGGAACGGTAATAACGGCGCCGACAAGCGGTCCCCCTAAGGCCGTTTCGGCACGAACGCGCAATTCGCGGAGAATATCGGCAGAAACTTCGACCGGACTTTTGATCCCTGCCGCCGTCCTTAAACGCACCATTCCCGGCGCATCATCAAAGTCGTAAGGCATCGATTCGCGGTGAGCGATGTCCTTGAGACCGCGCCCCATGAAACGTTTGACGGAGGCAATAACATTGCGTGGATCGTGAGACTGTCTCGCGTAGGCATCATGTCCCACCTCACTAGAGCCATCGGCATGATAGTGAACAACGGAGGGCAGTAAGGAACGCCCCAGTTCGTCGCCGATCACGGCGGCGCTACCACTTCGAACCGTGGCGACCAGTGAATTTGTGGTGCCCAGATCAATGCCCACGGCAAGCTTGTGCTGGTGTGGAACCGCCGATTCTCCGGGTTCTGAAATTTGTAAAAGGGCCATGAGCGTCCTGAAATTCGGGGTCGTGTTAATTTTAATTTTCGATCGCTGCCATAGCATCGTCGATTTCAAACAGTAGCTTTTCAAGAAACATCAGACGTCGTACACGATCCGCCGCCAGAACGTAATTGTGTTGATCATCAAGTAAGCTGGCAAGCTCTTCGTAACGTGTTGCTATCTGTTGCTTGATCTGGTGATAGATTTTCTCCAAGGCGTTCTGTTCATGGGCCAGCCGCGCCTCGGCAACCGCCTCGCGCCAGTCCATTTGCTCAATCAGAAAGTCAGACGGCATGGCGGTATTGTTGTGCGTATCGAGTTCGTGCCCCGCCAACAGCAAGAGGTATTGCGCCCGTCGTAAAGGGGTTTTTAAAGACTGGTAAGCCTCATTGACCTGAGTGGCCCACTGCAAGGACAGTCGCCTCTCCGAATCGCAGGCATTGGCAAAGCGATCTGGATGAATCTGCGCCTGAAGTGCTCGATAGTGCTGATCAAGCAAGCCGGAATCAATACGGAATAACCGGGGTAATTTGAAAAGTAAAAAATGATCTGCGTTGAAGTCAATCATGTGTGTTCTAGAAAAAACCTGAAGAAGTACCCGTGGCCTTGAACGCGAGGGTCACCTCGAAATCGCTATTTGGCTTCAAACGTTAAAACTTTCACCACAACCACAAGCCTCTTTCACGTTGGGATTATTGAAGCGGAAGCCTTCGTTCAAACCCTCACGGGTGTAGTCAAGTTCAGTTCCGTCAAGGTAAGGAAGGCTCTTGGCGTCGACTAAAACCTTGACGCCATAGGATTCAAATTCGACATCATCCGGCTCGACGACATCGACAAATTCAAGTTTGTACGCCACGCCGGAACATCCACTGGTGCGTACGCCAAGGCGCAGACCGACGCCTTTGCCGCGCTTGGCTAAATAATTGGCAACGTGTTTTGCTGCTTTTTCGGAAAGCGTAACCGCCATTCAATATCTCCTTCTTTATTCGTACAGGCTTATTCGCTGTGATTTTTTCGGTAATCGGCTACGGCGGCTTTAATGGCATCTTCAGCTAGGATCGAACAGTGAATTTTTACTGGCGGCAACGCTAACTCCTCGGCAATTTGGGTGTTTTTAATATCAAGCGCCTGATCAATCGTTTTGCCCTTGACCCATTCGGTCACCAGTGACGACGAGGCAATCGCCGAACCACAGCCATACGTTTTGAACTTGGCATCCTCAATAATGCCGTCTTTACCTACTTTAATCTGTAGCTTCATCACATCGCCACAGGCCGGTGCACCCACCATACCAGTGCCCACGCTGTCGTCGCCTTTTTCAAAGCTGCCCACATTGCGAGGATTCTCGTAGTGGTCCACCACTTTTTCAGAATATGCCATGTCAACCTTCTTTCTTCAAATCACCAACATATCGAAGTTACGTACGCCCGAAGTGCCTTCACCAGGATTGCCGTGGAACCGGCTTAGCCGGGCCACTGGCGATGCCCCCTTGAGGGGGAGGCGGCGCCAGCCGCACGGGG
>CAIWVX010000462.1 GCA_903916205.1 uncultured beta proteobacterium | reverse complement strand
TAACTTCTTGTTCATCGATCTAATTTTCTATGCGCTTGAATATTCTGGCATTTGCCTGCGGGATTTTGCTCCTGCAAATGCAAGCCCAATTACCAACACTCGGCGTTTTCGCCGCGTTGTTTGCACTGCTGGTCACCGTGGCTGTGCTCTCGCTACGCTATCCGCACCGATTGTTGGCCCTCGTGTGGCCGCTGTGTTGCGTGCTTGGCGGCGTGCTTTGGGCGGGCGGGATGGCGCATCAACGACTGTCTGAGCAGTTGCCCGAAGTCTGGGAAAGTAAGGATATCCAGATCGTCGGCGTTATCGCCTCGCTGCCTCAGCACTTTGAACGCGGTGAACGTTTTGAATTTGATGTTGAATCAGTGCAAACCAGCGGGGCAAAGGTGCCGCAACGCATCATGTTGTCTTGGTATCGCAATTGGGATGAGCCGGATGAGCGCGATGAAATAGTCAAAAATCAGGAGGTTCATCCGGGTGAACGCTGGCATTTAACCGTCCGCCTGAAACGTCCGCATGGCCATGCCAATCCCTTTGGTTTTGATTATGAGGCTTGGCTGTTCGAGCGCTCTATTCGTGCCACCGGCAGCATTCGTTCGAGTGACGACAACCAGCGATTGCAGCCCTTTGTGCTGAGCCCTGCTTATGCCGTGCAACGGATGCGCGAGATGATTCGTCAGCGTTTTGTCGCGGCGCTACCCGAGGCGCCTTATCTTGGCGTGTTGATCGCGCTAACCGTGGGCGATCAGCGTGCCATTCCAAATTCGCAATGGCTGACGTTCAATCGCACGGGAGTGACGCATCTTATTTCGATTTCCGGGCTGCATGTGACCATGCTGGCGGCCTTGTTTGCGTCGCTGACTAACTGGCTATGGCGACGTAGTGAGCGCTTGATGCTGCGTTTACCCGCGCAAAAGGCGGCCATTGTCGCGGGTTGGCTGGCGGCCTTGACTTATGCTTTGCTCGCGGGTTTTGAAGTTCCGGCGCAGCGCACGTTATACATGTTGACGGTACTGATGTTGGCCTTGTGGTCGGGGCGAAATTTTGGCGTTAGCCGTACGCTTTTGTTGGCGTTGTTGGCGGTTCTGGTGCTCGACCCTTGGGCGGTATTGTCCATCGGGTTTTGGCTTTCGTTTGGTGCCGTAGCGCTGTTACTCCTAGTCGGCACATCACGCCTTGGCAAAACGCGCGGATGGCGTTTAATGCTGACTCAGTGGGGCATGACTCAATGGGCGGTGACGGTTGGTAGCCTACCGCTGCTCTTGTTTTTCTTCCAGCAGTTTTCGCTGGTTTCGCCGCTGGCGAATGCTCTGGCCATTCCTTTAGTGAGCTTTGTTATTACGCCGCTGGCGCTGCTTTTTGCCGTTGTGCCTTGGGCACCGCTGCTGCATTTTGATCACTGGTTGATGGTGCAGTTGATGGGTTTACTCGAAGGGTTGGCTGTTTGGCCGGTATGGCAGCAGGTCGCACCGCCGTTGTGGGCCTCACTGATGGCCATGCTCGGCGTGGTCTGGTTACTTTTGCCACGCGGGTTTCCGGCACGATGGCTGGGGCTGTGCTTGATGCTCCCGGCACTCTTTGGGTCGTCGCAGCGACCGCTCGCTGGCGAAGCTTGGGTGGATGTGCTTGATGTCGGTCAGGGGCTGTCGGTGGTGGTTCAAACCGCAGAGCATGTGCTGCTTTACGATACGGGGCCGTTTTATAACGCCGAGTCGAATGCGGGGTTGCGCGTGGTCGTGCCGTTTCTGCGAGCCAGCGGAATACGACACATTGATACGTTGATCGTTTCTCATCGTGACAAAGATCATGCCGGAGGGCTTAACGCGGTGCGCTCATCCCTTCCTGTAGAGCAGCTACTCAGCTCATTTGACGGCATCGGCGGCGATAAGTGTGCCGCCGGTCAGCACTGGGAGTGGGACGGAATACACTTCCAGATTTTGCATCCTGAAGTTGATGATTACGCCCGTAATACAAAAAAATCGAACAACTTGAGCTGTGTACTCCGCCTATCGAATCCCTCAGCGAGTGTGTTGCTCACGGCCGACATCGAAGCCGCCGACGAGAAAGCGCTACGGAGGCGAGCGCCCGAACTGTTGGCCAGTACCGTGTTGGTGGTGCCTCATCACGGTGGCAGTGGTTCGTCGACACCCGCCTTCATTGAGGCGGTGGGTGCGCGTGACGTGATTTTTTCAGCCGGTTATCGCAACAGATTTAAACATCCTCGCCCTAACGTGCTTGAACGCTACGCAGCAAGTCGGCAGTGGCGTACCGATCAGGATGGGGCTATACGTCTTGTTCTTGACGGAGTCACAGAGCCTTCGGCTTGGCGCAAAGAGCGGCGACGCTACTGGCATGGGCAGTAAAGAGCCTGTTGAATTTTTGTCAGATAACGTGTTCCAAAAATAGGGTTTATTTCGAGTGCTGGCCTCGCTTTGCGGGATCATAGGTTAGTGCGAATGACTTTGACTTCGTAGCCGCTCACGAGGATACTGAATGGCATCCATCGCTTGGTGTTAGAAAAAATGAAAAGAGCCGTCTCTCTTCTGTCATTGCGTGCGTTCATGCCACTGCTGGTCGGTTTAATGGCGGCGGTTTCTGTGCTTTTCGCCGTAAGCGATTTGCAGCAAAGTCAAGTGGCGTACCGGAATGCCATACAGATTGCCGAGCGTAACAGTGCGGCAGATCGTTGTTTGCAGGGGATGAAAAATTTCTCCTTCGAGCGTGTCCGTAGCCAGGTGCTGCTACTTGATCGCAATTTGGGCGATATTGAAAATCGTCATCTCACGGGGGCCAGACGGGTCGCCGCTGACCGTGCTATTCACGAACTCCTAGCCCATCTTCCTGATGAATTACAAACCGTAGGCGCTGACGTGCGTGAGGCTTGGGCGTCTGTAAAAACCTTGCGTCACGGCCTTGAT
>CAIWVX010000461.1 GCA_903916205.1 uncultured beta proteobacterium | reverse complement strand
TGTTCATTCGACTCACCCATTGGGTGACTCCCATGATGATTACGAATCCATTAGCCTGCCTGAGTTTCAAGCAGATTGCATACCTTCAACTGAGGTTTTTAGGATCAAACGCCCAAGCGTAATCAACCGTCATTGGCGCGTGATCGCTGAATCGCTGTGCTTTGTAAACGCTGGCTTCTATTGCCGTACCAGCAATTCCGGTTGTCGCCAATTGATAATCCAGCCGCCATCCGACATTTTTGGCCCGCGCTTGGCCGCGATTCGACCACCACGTATAGCCTTCGTCGGTGGCCTCTGGGTATAAGCGGCGATAAGTGTCACACCAACCGGCTTCATCGAGTACACAGCTGATCCAAGCCCGCTCTTCCGGTAGAAAGCCGGAGTTTTTCTGATTGCTTTTCCAGTTTTTAAGGTCTATCGGCTGATGCGCGATATTCCAGTCGCCACACACCACGACATCTCGTCCGCTTTGGGCCAGCGCGACAAGATGGGGATAGAAAACCGCCATAAAGCGAAACTTGGCCTCTTGACGTTCCGGGGAACTTGAACCTGAAGGAAGATAAAGTGAAATGACTGATAAATTGCCGAAGTCAGCCTGCAAGTAACGCCCCTCGGCGTCGAATTCGGCGTTGCCCAAACCTTCGATCACTTGGTCTGGTGGTCGCCGACACCACAAGCCAACGCCGCTATAGCCTTTTTTCTCGGCCACATGGTAATAGGCCCGCATTCCGTCAGGTGCGGTCATTTCAGCATTAAGGTCGGCGTGCTGAGCTTTGAGTTCCTGCAAGCAGACAACATCGGCCTTTTGCGCGGTAAGCCAAGGCAAGACGCCTTTGTTCCAGGCCGAACGAACGCCGTTGAGATTTAAGGTAATGATGCGTAACATGTGGTTTCCGTGCCTCAATGGCTTTAGCTGGTGCTTTATGGACTTCCGTCAAGAATTTATCGAATTTGCCCTCGCCCAGAACGTTTTACGTTTTGGCGAATTCAAAACAAAAGCGGGGCGCTTGTCCCCCTATTTTTTCAATGCCGGTCTGTTTAACGACGGTACCGCGCTTGACCGTCTTTCGCAATTTTACGCCAAGGCCATTCTCTCTAGCGGAATAGCGATTGATGCCCTGTTCGGGCCAGCTTACAAAGGCATTCCACTGGTCGCCATCAGTGCTTTGGCCCTAGCGCGGGAAGGGCGCAATTTACCCTTCGCCTACAACCGCAAGGAAGTCAAAGATCACGGCGAAGGTGGTAGCCTCGTTGGGGCCACTTTGAGCGGGCGGGTGCTGATCATTGACGATGTGATTTCTGCGGGCACCTCAGTCAGAGAGTCGGTCGAACTGATTCGCGCCGCCGGGGCCACGCCCTGTGGCGTGGTGATTGCCCTTGATCGTATGGAACGCGGTACGGGTGATTTGTCGGCGGTGCAGGAAGTTCAGCGTGACTACGGCATTCCGGTGCTAGCCGTGGCAACGCTCGACGACCTAATGGCCTATTTGCGAGAGCGTCCCGACTTCAAGGAAAATGAAGCGGCCATCGCTCGTTATCGACAGCAATACGGTGTGGCCCGCTGCCCGTAGGGTGGCCGCTCATGCCTCAGTCAACCCAATCTGCTTAGCCGAGTTTTTTGCGTAGCAGGTCACTCACCTGTTGTGGGTTGGCTTTGCCTTGGGTGGCCTTCATCGCCTGGCCGACCAGCGCATTAAAGGCTTTTTCCTTGCCGCTCTTGAACTCTTCAACCATCGCCGCATTGGCCGCTAACACACCGTCAATCAGCGTTTCGATGGCTCCGCTGTCGGTAATTTGTTTCAGCCCCTGCTGTTCGATAATCTCGTCAGCCGTCTGCCCTTCCTTATTCCATAAGGCGTCAAAGACTTTTTTGGCGATCGTGTTGGAAATCGTATGGTCGCCAATGCGGATCAGCAAACCGCCAAGCTGGGTGGCTGATACGGGCGTTGCGCCGAGTTCTTTGTCCTCTTTGTTAAGCCGCGCCGCCAGATCAACTGAAACCCAATTGGCCGAAGATTTGGCGTTGGCCTTGCCAGCAATCGCCACCACCGCTTCGTAGTAATCCGCGATCTCTAGCGAAGCGGTCAATTGCGTTGCGTCGTAAGGTGATAGCGCATAATCCTGAGCAAAACGCTGCTTTTTTGCCTCCGGCAATTCGGGCATTGAAGCGCGTGTACGTTCGATCCAGTCGCGATCAATCATCAACGGCAGTAGATCAGGATCAGGGAAGTAGCGGTAATCCTGCGAGTCTTCTTTGCTGCGCATCGCACGCGTTTCACCGGTGACGGGATCAAACAGCACGGTGGCCTGCTGGATGGCCCGCCCCTCTTCGATTTCGGCAATCTGCCATTGCACTTCGTAGTCGATGGCCTGCTGCATGAAACGGAAAGAATTGAGGTTTTTGATCTCGCGTCGGGTACCCAATTTTTCTTGTCCGACGGGACGCACCGAAACATTAGCGTCACAGCGGAAAGACCCTTCTTGCATATTTCCGTCACAGATACCAATCCAGCGCACCAATGCGTGCAGTGCTTTAGCATAAGCTACGGCTTCCGCCGACGAGCGCATTTCCGGCTCGGTAACGATTTCAAGCAAGGGCGTTCCGGCGCGATTGAGGTCGATACCCGTTTTGCCTTGAAAATCTTCGTGCAGCGATTTTCCGGCGTCTTCTTCAAGGTGGGCGCGCGTCAGGTTAATGGTCTTTTCTGTCAGGCTATCGCCCTGACCCAAGTGGATCGTAAGCTTGCCGCCAACGACCACCGGCAATTCGAATTGGCTGATCTGGTAACCTTTGGGCAAATCGGGATAAAAATAATTTTTGCGCGCAAAAACAGACTTAGGTGCAACGAGCCCGTCAACCGCCAGACCGAAGCGAATGGCGCACTCAACCGCGCCTTTGTTGAGCACCGGTAACACGCCGGGGAGCGCGATATCCACCGCGTTAGCCTGAGCGTTAGGTTCTGCACCGAAGGCGGTCGAACTGCCGGAGAAAATTTTCGATTGGGTCGAAAGTTGCGCATGTGTTTCGATACCAATTACGACTTCCCATTGTTTCATCGCGTTTTACTCACTCTGACTTACTGATCAAAAACAGCGGTCGGATGTTGCTGATGCCAATCGGTGCTTTGTTGGTAACGATGCGCGATGTTAAGCAAGCGCGCTTCGCTGAAATAATCACCAATCAACTGTAGTCCAGCGGGTAAGCCATCGGTAAACCCACAGGGGATCGACATTCCCGGCAGTCCGGCTAGATTGACCGCAATGGTATAAATATCCGAGAGGTACATCTGCACCGGATCGGCTGTTTTCTCACCAATTTTGAAGGCCGTACTCGGGCTGGTTGGCCCCATGATCACGTCACAGCACTTAAAGGCGTCAGCAAAATCACGGGCAATCAAACGACGGATGCGCTGTGCCTGAAGGTAATAGGCGTCGTAATACCCATGCGAAAGCACATAGGTGCCAATCAGGATGCGACGTTTGACTTCGGCACCGAAACCTTGATTCCGGCTCTTGGCGTACATGTCGTTGAGATCGTTATACTCCGCCGCCCGATAACCGTAACGCACGCCATCAAAACGCGACAAATTCGAGCTAGCCTCGGCGGGAGCAATCACGTAATACGCCGGTACGGAAAGTTTCATATTGGGTAGGCTGATCTCAACCGTTTCCGCCCCGAGCTTGCGGTATTCGCCAATCGCCGCTTCAACCAGCGCCATCACCTCGCGGGAGCAGCCCTCACCAAAAAATTCTTGCGGCAAGCCGATTCTCAGTCCGGCTAAGGGTTTGTTCGTGGCAGGGGCGGATAAATCACGGCTGTAATCTTCTTGCGGACGATCTAGGCTGGTCGAATCACGTTCGTCATAACTGGCCATGGTATTGAGCAGCAACGCACAATCTTCAGCGGTACGCGCCATCGGCCCCGCCTGATCAAGCGAAGAAGCAAAGGCGATCATGCCGTAACGCGAAACCACGCCGTAAGTTGGCTTAAGCCCTGTCAGATTACACAACGCGGCCGGTTGGCGAATCGAACCGCCGGTATCAGTCCCTGTGGCCGCCGGAGCCAGCCGTGCCGCCACCGCTGCCGCCGAGCCACCCGAAGAGCCGCCAGGAACGCAGGCCGTATTCCAAGGATTTTTTACCGGGCCAAAAAATGAGGTTTCATTCGACGAGCCCATCGCAAACTCGTCCATATTGGTCTTGCCAAGCGTGACGGCTCCGGCGGCATTAAACCGTTCGATCACCGTGGCATCGTAGGGACTGACAAAATTACCGAGCATTCTGGAGCCGCAGGTGGTCAGCCAACCCTTGCTGCAGAAAATGTCTTTCTGCGCCAGCGGGATTCCCGTTAATGGCCCCGCATGGCCTGCTGCACGCTGTTTGTCGGCGGCTTTAGCCTGCGCCAGACTTCTTTCGGGATCAACGGTGATAAAGGCGTTGAGGTTCGGGTTATGCTGGGCTATCCGGTCAAGATAAAGTTGGGTCAGTTCGACGCTGGAAATTTTATTAGCCGCCAGTGCCTGTGACAGAGTTGACACGTTTAATTCGATCATTCGATCACCTTGGGCACAAGATAAAGTCCGGCTTCAGTTTCCGGCGCTATGGCCTGAAAAGCGGCCCGACGATTCTCCTCGGTTACGCGATCTTCGCGCAGGCGCTGAGCCAGATTCTGAGCGTGCGCCATCGGCTCAACGCCTTGCGTATCAACAGCCTGCATTTCTTCGATCAGGGAGAAAATTCCGTTCAGGTGGCCGAGCGTACTTTCCGCCTCGGCATCGGTAACTTCGATCCGCGCGAGATGGGCAACGCGCCGAACTTGTTCTAGGGTAAGCGACATGGTGATGAAATCAGTTATTAAAATAGAGGGCCATATAAGGTATCATAATTACTTTAATCGCCGCAGCCTCTGCGGAGCTTTCACGGATATTCAGGTATGTTCAGTTTTTTGCGTAGTTATTTTTCAAACGATCTAGCCATCGACCTTGGCACGGCTAATACGCTTATTTATGTTCGCGGCAAAGGCATTGTCCTTAACGAACCGTCGGTTGTGGCCATTCGTATGGAAGGCGGCCCCAACGCCAAAAAAACCATTCAGGCCGTGGGTCAGAGCGCCAAAGATATGCTTGGCAAGGCACCGGGGGCGATTACCGTAATCCGCCCGATGAAAGACGGCGTCATCGCCGATTTCACCGTTACCGAGCAAATGCTCAAGCAATTTATCCGCAAGGTGCATGATTCGCGCCTGCTCTCGCCCAGCCCGCGCATCATTATCTGTGTGCCCTCAGGATCGACTCAGGTGGAGCGCCGCGCCATTCGTGAATCCGCCATTGGTGCCGGAGCCAGTCAGGTCTTCCTGATTGAAGAACCGATGGCTGCCGCCATTGGTGCCGGTCTTCCTGTTTCAGAACCGACCGGATCAATGGTCGTCGACATTGGGGGTGGCACCACCGAAGTCGGCGTCATTTCTCTCGGCGGCATGGTTTATGCTGGCTCAGTCCGCGTTGGTGGCGACAAGCTCGACGAAGCCATCATCAATTACATCAGCCGTAATTACGGCATGTTGATCGGCGAAAATACTGCTGAAAACATCAAGAAAAATATCGGTTCCGCTTTTCCGGGCGCTGAAGTCCGCGAAATGGAAGTCTCCGGTATCAACAAGGCGGAAGGCATTCCACGCAAGTTCACCATTTCTTCAAACGAAATTCTTGAAGCGCTCACTGAACCGCTCAACAACATCGTTTCAGCGGTGAAATCGGCGCTTGAAAAAACGCCGCCCGAATTAGGCGCTGACATTGCCGACAAGGGCATGGTTCTGACCGGTGGCGGTGCGCTGTTACGCGACCTTGACCGTTTGCTGATGGAAGAAACCGGTTTGCCGGTTATTGTCGCTGAAGAGCCCTTGATCTGTGTCGCACGCGGTTGCGGTTTGGCGCTTGAGAGGATGGACAAGCTGGGCAGCATCTTTGCTTCAGACTAAATGCAATGAAACGTTTGCAGCGAAGCGTAAAGTTTTCGCTGCACGCTTCCGCAGGTAATATCCAGCCAAGCGTCAACGTGCCTTTCACCCTTATTATTTCTTCCTGAACCGCATGGATCATCAGCCGCCACCGTTTTTCAAGCGAGGACCGGCACCGCTAGCGCTGCTCTCTTTCTATGCTGGATTGTCGATGGCCTTGCTGTTCATTGACGCCCGCCTCCAGTCCTTGGAGTTGTTAAGAAAAGGCGTATCACTACTGACGCACCCGATACAACGGGTCGCCCATGCGCCTGTTTTCTTGTTTGAGAATGCTGGAAATTACTTTTCTAGCTTAAGTCGCTTTCAGGAAGAAAACGCACGTTTGAAGCGCAAGCAACTGGACGGTGCGACGACATTACTACGCACCAATCAGCTTGAAGTTGAAAATGACCGTCTGCGTAAACTGCTTGAAATCAGGGAGCGTCCGAAAACCAATGGCCGCGTAGCTCAGATTCTTTATGCCGCACGAGATCCTTTCTCACGTCGGGTGATTGTCGACAAGGGGCAGCAGGACAGAATGATCCCTGGTCAACCGGTCATTGATGATGTTGGCGTAATGGGGCAGGTCACTCGGGTTTTTCCTTATGTCTCTGAAGTGACTTTGATCACCGATAAGGAACAGGCGATACCGGTACAAATTGTGCGTAACGGATTGCGTTCCGTGGCTTTCGGGCTGGGTAACGGGCAACTCGAATTACGCTTCATGCCAGCCAATGCCGACGTGCAGAATGGCGACCTGTTGGTAACTTCAGGACTCGATGGCGTTTTCCTAGCAGGCCTCCCGGTTGCCAAGGTTGTCCGCATTGAACGTGATACCTCATACTCTTTCGCTCGAATCAACTGCGTTCCTCTTGCCGGCGTTGAAAATTTTAGTGAAGTCATGGTTCTGGATTCACTGACTCCGCTCAACTTGCCGACAGAATTGACGGCGGAAACGTCTCCGGGAGCGATAAAATCAGCCGCCAAACCGAGCTTCAAAAAGAAGCGATTGAAAAGAGAATAATCCATGCAGCCGACCTATTCTTCTTCGCGCATTCTGCAACCGGTTCGCTACTGGTTCATTTTGTTTAGCCTATGCGTTGCCCTCGTGATGAATTCCACCCCGCCCTCGGCTTGGCCCTGGATGCCTGATTGGGTGGCCTTGCTTTTGGTTTTCTGGAGTATTCGCGAACCGCGTTATGTGGGCATGGGTTCGGCTTTTTTACTGGGATTAGCGATGGATGTGGCCGACGCCAATTTGCTCGGACAACATGCTCTAGCGTATGTTTTGGCTGCTTATGCGGCCTCTTCATTATCCCGTCGCATCCTGTGGTTTCCGCTGGTACAGCAGGCGATGCACGTTTTGCCGCTATTGCTGGCCGTGCAATTGATGCAGATCGGGGTACGTGCCACGCCGGGGGTAGAACTGCCCGGACTGTCCTATTTCGCTGGGCCGGTGATTGCAACCTGCCTCTGGTTCCCGCTTACCTTTGTGTTGCTTTTGCCGCAATACCGGCCAACTGAACACGACGCCAACCGGCCCATCTGAGGGGATACGTTTGCGTCATTGGCTCTCTTCGCAGCAACTGAATACTCAGGATGACGAGCTTGATCGGTTCCGTTTTCGCATTGCTTTTGCGGCGAGCGCCGTAGCGCTGGCTTTTGCCCTCTTGATTGGCCGATTTTTTTATTTGCAGGTTATTCAACACGATTACTTCACTACCCGTGCTGAAGATAATCGCATCTCACTGATACCGATTCCGCCGAATCGTGGCGTGATTGTTGATCGAAACGGCACGGTGCTGGCGCGTAATTATTCGGCCTTTACGCTTGAAATAACGCCCTCAAATGTGCCCGACCTCGATGCCACGATTGAAAATCTGAGCAAACTGATTGAGATTCAACTCAAGGATAAACGCCGTTTTCGCAAGCTTCTTGAAGAAAGTAAAATCTTTGAGAGTTTGCCGATTCGCACCCGCCTAAGCGATGAAGAGGTTGCAAAATTTGCGGCCAATCGTTATCGCTTCCCTGGCGTTGAAGTCAAGGCCCGCCTGTTCCGACAATACCCTCTCGGTTCCATTGCCTCGCATACCATAGGTTATATCAACCGGATCAACAAAAATGATCTCGCGATCATCGAGCAGTTTGATCAGGAATCTAATTACAAAGGGACCGACCATATCGGCAAAATAGGATTAGAGCAGAAATATGAGTTTCAACTACACGGTGAAACCGGTTACGAGGAAGTTGAAATCGACTCCAGTGGCCGGGCCATTCGTCGGCTTTCAAGTACCGCGCCCGTATCGGGCAATAATTTGACACTGACACTTGACGCCCGTTTGCAAGAAATTACAGAAAAAGCTTTTGGTGACAGGCGTGGCGCACTCGTCGCCATTGAGCCTTCAACCGGCGGAGTTCTTGCTCTGGTCTCAACGCCGAATTTTGATCCGAATCTTTTTGTTGATGGCATTCGTTCGGAAGATTGGGATCAGCTCAATAATTCGTCGGATCGACCGATGATCAACCGAGCGCTGAATGGTGCTTATCCGCCGGGCTCAACCTTCAAACCCTTCATGGCCTTGGCCGCTCTCGAACTGGGTAAGCGCACGGCCAGTCAAACTATCTCCGACCCCGGCTTCTTCAATTTCGGCGGACATCACTTTCGCGATGATAAAAAAGACGGGCATGGCTTAGTGGATATGTACAAATCCATCGTTCAATCGTGTGACACCTATTACTACATGCTGGCCAATGATATGGGGATAGACAACATCGCCCGCTTCATGGGACAACTCGGACTGGGCAAAAAAACAGGGATCGACATTGAAGGCGAATCCGAAGGCGTTTTGCCGTCGCCTGAATGGAAAAAACGCCGTTTCAAACGTAGCGAACAGCAAAAATGGTTTGCCGGTGAAACCATCTCGATCGGCATCGGCCAAGGTTATAACGCTTACACTCCAATCCAGCTGGCGCAAGCTATGGCGGCCATCGCTAATGATGGTGTGCTGTTCCGCCCGCACCTCGTAAAATATATCACCGACAGCAAAACCGGCGAAAAAAAATGGGTTGAGCCGGAACCCATGCGCACGTTTCCATGGAAACCGCAGCATATCGAAACGATCAAGAAGGCTATGATCGGGGTAAATCGAGAAGGAACCGGCGCACGGGCTTTTGCCGGTGCGGAGTATGTCTCCGGCGGCAAGACAGGAACCGCTCAGGTTTTCAGTTTAAAAGGTTCGGATTACAAGTCCTCCAAGTTAAAGCAGGAATTGCGCGACCATGCGCTGTTTATTGCTTTTGCTCCGGCCGACAAACCAAAAATTGCCGTTGCCGTACTTGTCGAAAATGGTGGATTTGGGGCGCAAACCGCCGCACCGATTGCGCGTATGGTTTTTGATTACTATCTTCTCGGTAAACTCCCCAAGGGGCCAGCTATCGAAGATACGGTTGCGGAAGAGGAGAATTAGCCGGTGTTACAGCCATACTTTTATCGCTTTCGTGCGCGTCTCGTCGAACACATTGACGGCCCGCTGTTGCTGATAACCAGTCTGCTTATGCTGGCCGGATTGGCTACGGTTTTCAGCGCCACGTACGACAGCAATAACCGTACGCTTTCTCAGCTCGGTAATATGGTGGTTGGTTTGGTGGTGATGTGGAATGTCGCTCAACTCCCGCCGCAGAAGCTCATGCGTTTTGCCGTCCCGCTTTATGTTCTTGGGGTGATTTTGCTGATAATGGTCTTTCTTTTCGGGATCAAGGTTAATGGCGCAAAGCGCTGGCTATCATTCGGTTTTATGCGTATTCAACCGTCTGAAATACTCAAAATCGCTACGCCTCTGATGCTGGCCTGGTATTTCCAAAAATATGAGGTGGCCTTGAAATTTCGACATTTCGTCATTGCTGTTCTGATATTGCTCTTGCCCTTTGGCTTGATCGCCAAGCAGCCGGATCTGGGAACCGCCATTTTGGTTGGTGCGGCCGGATTTTACGTAATTTTCTTTGCTGGGCTGCCGTGGAAAGTTATTGCCGGCCTGGTTCTGGCCGGTGCCAGCGCGGCTCCGTTTATATGGACTCTCTTGCACGATTACCAGCGTAAGCGGATTCTGACATTGATCGATCCAAGCACCGATCCCCTAGGCTCGGGCTATCACATCATCCAGTCGACTATCGCCATTGGCTCCGGCGGGGGCTTCGGCAAAGGTTGGCTTGAAGGCACTCAGACGCATCTTGAATTCATCCCAGAAAGACACACGGATTTCATTTTTGCAGTTTTTTCAGAGGAGCGCGGTTTGCTCGGTAACTGCATTCTTGTTTTGCTTTATCTGATGCTGATTGCCCGAGGATTATTGATCACGGCCAACGCCTCAACGCTCTTTGCTCGCGTTATGGGCGGATCAATCACCTTGAGCTTTTTTACCTATGTCTTCGTCAACATGGGCATGGTTAGCGGGATCTTGCCGGTCGTCGGCATTCCCTTACCCTTTCTGAGTTACGGCGGAACCGCCTTGGTGACCTTGTTTTGCGGCCTAGGCATTCTGATGAGCATCCATTCACACCGGATGCTGGTTAAAAAGTAGGGCAAAGAAATGACGATCAATCGCACCTTGTTACCGCTATCACTGCTCGTGCTTTTTCTGACGGCGTGCGGTGGCCGATCACAGCATCCGGCAGAGACTTCGACCTCCGTTGCCAATCCAACGTCTGCGGCAGTGAAGTCAGCCAGCAAGCCTAGAGTGACGCATAAAAATGGCGGCGGCTATTACAAGGATGACGGCCCCGGTGACGACATCCCGGATAACCTCGATAACATCCCGGACGCTCAACCGCGCCTCGAACCCCTACACCGCTTTGCCAACAAACCTTATACGGTACTCGGTAAGTCATACGTGCCGGATACGCGTTTGAAACCATTTCATCAGCGCGGAATAGCCAGTTGGTACGGTAAAAAATTC
>CAIWVX010000460.1 GCA_903916205.1 uncultured beta proteobacterium | reverse complement strand
GCAAGATAAAGGGCAATTGTTTATCACGGTAGATGACTGGGCAAAATTATAGAACCCAAAAAATAATCGTGTCTACAAAAACGACTCCCTTTTCTGGCCTCGGCGGTAGGCTTCGAGGGCGGCGGGGAAGCACTCCAGCGCCCGTTCCATAACCCCTTGCGAGACCGAAATAGCCATGCCGTAATTGGTCATCGGGACGCCCTGACGTGCTGCGCGGTACTGGCGGACTAAGATTTGTTTGCGCGTAACGGTGCATCCACCACACTGCACAACGAGCGAATAAGGCGTTAAATTTTCGGGGAAATCATTGCCGGATTTGATGTCGATCTCGAGGTTTCCACCGGCATATTGACGTAACCAGCGGGGAATTTTTACGCGGCCAATATCGTCGGCTAACGCATGGTGCGAGCAGGCTTCGGCGATGAGCACTCGGTCGCCGGGTTTCAGGCGTGAAATGGCCCCAGCACCTTCCGCCAGACCGAGCATATCGCCCTTAAAACGCGCCATCAGGATCGAGAAGGTGGTCATGCGGATTTCCGGCGGGGTATCGGCGGTTACCTTGAGGACGACCTGTGAATCACAGATCACCAGTTTTGGTTTTTCAATCATGTGCGCCAGGGCTTTGGACAGTTCGCGTTCCTTGACCATCAGGCTGATGGCGTCGCTGTCGAGAATGTCGCGCAGGGTTTGCACTTGCGGCAGGATCAGTCGCCCCTTCGGCGCACCGAGGTCGATCGGTACCACGAGCACAACCAAATCGCCCGGCCCAATCAGGTCGCCGACTAAACGAGGTTCTTCGATGCAGGATTCGGGAGCCAGCCGGAAGATGGACTCTTTGAGCGCATCAATCCCGGTTAATTGCGAGGCCGAAATCACCACTGTTTCGAGTGCAGCGCGTTGGAGTGTCATCACCTGATCCGGCGAGGGCGCAACTAAATCAGCCTTGTTGAAAACAACGACTAGCGGCGTTTTGGCCTCACGCAAGGTGGCGATGATTTCTTGCTCAAAAGCGCTAATGCCTTCTGAACCGATCACCACCAGTGCGATGTCGACGCGTTCAAGCACTTGACGGGTTTTATTAACACGCAGTTCGCCGAGCGCACCAACATCGTCAAAACCAGCGGTGTCGATGAAAAGTACCGGCCCGATAGGCGCGAGTTCAAAGGCTTTTTCAACCGGGTCGGTGGTGGTGCCGGGCTGGTCAGATACAATCGAAATAGATTGTCCAATCAAGGCATTCATTAGTGTTGATTTGCCGCTGTTGCGGCGACCGAAAATGCCGATGTGCAGGCGCAGTCCTTTGGGTGTTTCTAGCATCTTCAATCCTTCACATTCTTGTTTGGACTATAACCCAGCGCGGTCATAGCCTCGACCGAGAGCAGACGGTCGAGGACTTGCGGAGCGATCAAGGCACGGGCCAGTACCACGGCGCGAATAGTTTGCCCGGTCTGTTGCGCTTCTCGGGCAACCTCGGCGGCTAGTGCGTAGCCCAGCGTTGGAACCAGTGCCGTGACCTGGATTTGTGACTGTTCGAGCAGGTCATGGCAGCGCGAGGCATTGGCGGTGACTCCTTCGATACAGTGCGTACGGAAGAGCGTATCAGCACGTTCGAGTAGCGCCAAGTTGCCCAAGAGCGCGTGGGCCACCAAAGGCAAAAAAGCATTGAGTTCGAGCTGGCCGGACTGCGCTGCCAAGGTGATTGCCATGTCCTGACTGATGACTTGCAACGCGGATTGGCCGACCGCCTCGCAAATCACCGGATTGACTTTGCCGGGCATGACGCTGGAGCCAACCTGAACAGGCGGCAAAGCGATCTCAGCGAAACCGGCGTATGGGCCGGAGGCCAGCAAACGCAAGTCGGAGGAAATCTTGAACAGATTCACCGCATGGGCTTTGAGGATGCCTGAAACTTCGACAAAAACGTCGGCATTTTGCGTGGCATCCACCAAATTTTCAGCGCGTGAAAGACCGAGACGCGTGATCTCGCGCAGTTTTTCGGTGACTCGGAAAATGTACTCGCGTGGTGCAGTCAGCCCGGTGCCGATGGCCGTGCCGCCAAGGTTAACCACTCGCAGCCGCTCTTCGCACTTAAATACCCGCCAGCGATCTCGGCCAAAGGCTTCGGCCCAGGCTGAAAACTCAGCGCCCAGGGTGATCGGGCAGGCATCCTGCAATTGGGTACGACCGACTTTGATGATCCCGGCAAATTCCTGTTCTTTGGTTTGAAAAGCGGTTTGCAGCGCAGCAATCGATTTTTCCAGACGGTGCAGACTTTCGATGGCGGCGATACGTAGGGCCGTTGGGAAAACATCGTTAGTTGATTGATGCAGATTAACGTGATGCACCGGGTGTACGCGGCGATACTCGCCACGCCGTCCACCAAGAATTTCTTCGGCACGGTTGGCGATCACCTCGTTGACGTTCATGTTAAGCGAGGTGCCGGCTCCGCCTTGCAGCGCATCCACCGGTACGGCTTCAAGATGTTGCCCGGTAGCCAGTTCATGACATGCCTGGCCGATGGCGTCGGCCACGGCGGCGTCCAAAAAGCCCAGTCCGGCATTGGTTTGCGCACAGGCCAGTTTGACGAGTGCCAAGGCGCGAATCAGTGTCGGCGAACACGGCGCACCGGTAAGCGGGAAATTTTCTAGCGCTCGCGCCGTATGGATGCCGTAGAGGGCCTCGGCAGGAATTTGGAAGTCGCCGAGTGAGTCGGTTTCGCAGCGCATGTTCAAGCGGTTATGGTCTCAGCAAGTGTAAAAAATCGAGCATCCACCGCGAAGGCGCAAAGGTACAAAGGAAACGCAAAGAAAATCGTGCCAAAAAAGCGCGTTCTTGTCACCTAAGAGGATTTTCTGTGGGGCACGTTTGTTTTGCGTAGTCGGGGTGTTTTTTGCGCCTTTGCGGTGGTTGTCTAATTTTTTCACAGCCTCTCAGCAAAAGACATCACGTTTGCCGGAGCGAATCTTGGTCAGCATCCGTTGGGAGGCTTTGCGGGCCTTGTCGCTCATGCCACACAATTCGAGGTCGATGCTCTTTTCTCCGGCGCAGCGGGCTGATTCTGAAGCGTAGTCGATCAGGTATTCCTGGAAAGTGGTTACCGCATTGGGGGAACCTCGTACCGATCGGCCTGACGCCACACGGTCTCGCTCT
>CAIWVX010000459.1 GCA_903916205.1 uncultured beta proteobacterium | reverse complement strand
TGCAGGGCATGTGCTTTGTGCATGGCAACTTCTAATACACGCGCAACTACTTGAACGCCACCCGCTAAACTGCTTGTTGGCGTCACAATAATCGTTAATTTTGCTGGCTCAACACCACACGCCGCAGCGATTTTTTCAATAATGGCTAATGGTGGAACGGCATCATTTTCAATCACTAAAACGGGGCAATCACTGTCATCGTGATAGGCGAGTTCTTGATAGAGTTCCTCAACGGGAAGGGTTTGACCGTCTTTTTGCTTGGTTGCCATCGCGCGTGCAGGACCTGAGCCAAGTGCGTAGTATTTTTCATGCGACAAACTCCAACCCGCATATTGACTGCCTAAACAGGCGAGTACTGGGTTTCCTGTGTGAACATTAACCGATAAAGGCCAATTATCTGTGTATGTGCTATGTGTAATGGTGACCGTCCCCATACCGCCTAAACAAATTTCAGCAATAATACGACCCGCTTCTAAGCCACCAACATGCTGAATGCCAGCATCAATGATTGTGCAACCATTTTCCAATACGTCAACGCCAACGCGCAATTTGTCGGCATTGAGGCGAGGGCCTCAGACGCGGAAAAATGTTAAGCAAAATAGGCCGTGTTATTTATAACGCGGCTGAAGTAAAGCGCCTCAAGTCGAGGTTGAAGTTGAACTATTGCAATGAATAACCGGCTTCCGGATCTCCGCTTACAAACGAATGATTTTTGGACTAACGATGCCTCTTCCTCCCTCTCGCGCCAAACGCCAATGTTTGCATCGACGCGTTGTCAATTTCGATGGTTATAAACGCGAAGATGGCTTATGGGACATTGAGGCTCGTTTGGTGGATACCAAAGATCAGCCGTATCCGTTGTCTTCCGGGGTGCGTCTGCCTGGTGAAGCGGTGCATGACATGTCTGTTCGTCTAACCATCGACAGCGCGATGATGATTCACGAAGTAATGACCTGTACCGATGCGGTGCCTTATAGTGGCGCTTGCGACAGCATTCTTCCTGATTACTCTAAACTTGTTGGTTTGAATCTGTTTCATGGTTTTCTTAAAACGGTCAAGGCGCTGTTCGGTCACACGCGCGGGTGTTCGCACCTGACCGAGTTGTTGATGTTTTTGCCGACCGTGGCATTACAAACGTTTGCCAGTGAGGTGCAAGACAATGATCAAGGGGAACACCAACCGTTCCAGCTTGACCGTTGTCATGCGCTGGTTTTGCATTCAGAAACCGTCCGGCGCTACTACCCGCGCTGGTATCGCAAACCAATTTAGAGGTAGAAGTGAAGAAATTCGTCTCTTAATTTCAAGCAAGGAAGATGCATGAAAATTCATGAATATCAGGCAAAAGGACTACTCAAAAAGTTCGGTGTCGTCGTTCCGCGTGGCGTTTATTGTCAATCGGTTGATGAAGCGGTGAGTGCCGCAGAATTTTTGGGTGGCAGTGTATGGGTAGTCAAAGCCCAGATCCACGCGGGTGGCCGAGGCAAAGGTGGCGGCGTTAAAGTGGCAAAAACGCTTGATCAGGTTCGCCGCTATGCCCACGAGATTTTGGGTATGCACCTAGTGACACACCAGACCGGGCCAGAAGGACAGCACGTTAACCGTTTGTTGGTTGAAGAAGGGGCTGACATCCGCAAAGAATATTATGTGGCTGTGCTGACCGACCGGCGTACCCAGAAGGTGGCGGTCATGGCCTCGTCCGAAGGCGGAATGGAGATCGAGGAGGTGGCCGCACACACCCCCGAGAAAATTCTGACGGTCTATGTTGATCCAGCCGATGGTTTGTCGGATGCTCAGGCCACCCATTTGGCAACTAACATCGGTGTACCTGAAGCGTCGATACCCAAAGCGGTGGTCGCGTTGAAAGGGCTTTACGCCTGCTACATGGGGACCGATGCAGCGTTGGCCGAAATCAATCCTTTGATTCTTGATGGCAACGGCGACATCAAGGCGCTCGACGCCAAATTTGATTTCGACGATAACGCCTTGTTCCGAATTCCTGAGATATTTGCCTTGCGCGATCTGGATGAGGAAGATCACAGCGAGATCGAAGCATCAAAATTTGGCCTCGCCTATATCGCCCTCGACGGCAATATCGGCTGTCTGGTCAATGGGGCGGGTTTAGCCATGGCGACGATGGATACCATCAAACTGTTTGGCGGTGAACCCGCCAACTTCCTTGATGTCGGTGGCGGTGCCACTACCGAGAAAGTCACCGAAGCATTCAAAATTATGCTCAGCAATCCTAACGTCAGAGGCATCTTGGTCAATATTTTCGGTGGCATCATGCAGTGCGATACCATCGCCGACGGGATTATTGCTGCCGCTTTGCAAACCGACCTGAAAGTACCGCTGGTCGTGCGTATGAAAGGCACCAACGAGGAACTCGGCAAGAAATTGCTGGTACAGTCCGGCCTGTCGATCATCTCGGCAGATTCCATGGCCGAAGCGGCCGCCAAGATCGTTGCTGCCGTCAAGTAAGGAATAACTATGTCAATTCTCATTAATAAAGACACCAAAGTCATCACTCAGGGCATTACCGGGAAAACCGGGCGCTTTCACACGGAAAAATGTCAGGAATACGCCAACGGCAAAAATTGCTTTGTCGCCGGGGTGAATCCCAACAAGCATGGCGACTCGATTTTTGGCATTCCGATTTTTAATACGGTCAAAGCCGCTGTTGCCGAGACCGGCGCTACCGTTTCGGTGATCTATGTGCCGCCTCCTAATGCCGCCGCAGCCATCTGGGAAGCGGTTGAAGCCGATCTTGATCTGGCTATTTGCATCACCGAGGGCATCCCCGTGCGCGACATGCTGGAACTGCGTAGCCGCATGAGACGCAAAGTCGCCGCTGGCGGCAAAGAAACCTTGTTGCTCGGACCAAACTGCCCCGGATTGATTACGCCGGATGAAATCAAAATCGGCATTATGCCGGGACACATCCACCGCAAAGGGCGTATCGGTGTCGTTTCGCGCTCAGGAACATTGACTTACGAATCCGTGGCTCAATTGACGGATATCGGTCTCGGCCAATCGTCCGCCGTCGGTATTGGCGGCGATCCGATTAACGGACTCAAGCACAGGGACATCATGGAGTTGTTAAATAACGACCCGGATACCGATGCGGTGGTCATGATCGGCGAAATCGGTGGCCCGGATGAAGGCGATGCGGCGCTGTGGTGCAAAGAGCACATGAAAAAACCGTTGGTCGGCTTCATTGCCGGGGTCACCGCTCCAGCGGGCAAGCGCATGGGACATGCTGGCGCACTCATTTCCGGCGGTGCCGATACCGCTGAGGCCAAGCTGGAAATCATGGAAGCCTGTGGTTTCAAAGTGACCCGCAACCCCTCAGAAATGGGCAAGCTGCTCAAGTCACTGCTGTAATTGGTTAAGCAGCGGTATATTAAAAATGGCCTCCGAGAAATCGGAGGCCATTTTATTGGGATATTTAGTCACCCCGATTTTTGTCGCAATCCACACTCCATCCCGACGAAAAAATCAGGCTCCAAGTCCCGCTGTCCGATGGGTGTCGATCACCTGCACTATCTGCGCAAAAATCTTCGGTGTTCCGGCAATGAGATTTCCTGTTTTCATGTAGTTTTCACCGCCTGACAGGTCGCCGACGAGGCCGCCAGCTTCTGCAATAAGCAAGCATCCTGCGGCCATATCCCAGGGCGCTAAGCCGAATTCCCAGAAGCCGTCGAGACGGCCGCTGGCCACATAGGCTAAGTCAAGCGAGGCGGCACCCGGACGGCGTATACCCGAGGTGCGTTGAGCTAATTCTTTGAATATACGCAAATAAGCGTCCGCATGATCGAAGGTGCGGTAAGGGAAGCCGGTGCCGATGAGCGAATCTTCGAGTTTCAGGCATTTGGTGACGCGAATGCGGCGTTCGTTGAGAAAGGCGCCACCGCCTTTGCTCGCGGTGAACATTTCGTTGCGGGTGACGTCATAAACAACGGCTTGATTGAGTTGGCCCTTGTGTGCCAAGGCAATAGAGACAGCGTATTGCGGGAAGCTGTG
>CAIWVX010000458.1 GCA_903916205.1 uncultured beta proteobacterium | reverse complement strand
GTTATGTCATGGCCTTCAAATCCATGTTGAAGCCCCCCATTACCAACACCCCGCCTTTCGTCCCTGGCGCTTGCAAAGCCTGGCATTCAAAGCACTGCGCCGATTACAGCCGAGCTATCCCCTGTGGCGCGACTTTGCCTACGAATACGAAAACAAGCGCCTACCCATCGACCTAATTAATGGCTGCCCCGTGTTACGCGAGTGGGTGGACGACTCAGCCTCCACACCGGAAGATCTTGAGGCGCTGACCCGTCAAGACGAAAACTCATGGGAAGACGAGCGACGCGAATTTATGCTGTATTAGTGGGGTATTTGACCCTCTATCCGTTTGAAAGCGAATGAGATCGCGGGCTGACGTGGCGCACAATGGCAAGCGGAGTCAGAAAAGTTGCTGCGCCCATCGCACCGGGATAAGATTTTTTCGATAAAAAAGATTAGCGAACAGGAGAGCACATAATGTCAAAGCAAGCGCATTGCATCGCCGGGTTGTTGGCTACGCTGACGATTGCCACTTTCTTCATTTCCACGATTATCGTGGAGTTGTTTGGCTCGCATGAAACCGTGGCTGCCTTAAAAGCACTGATTGTTATGCCCGGTTTGTTCATCTTGCTACCCACCATTGCGGCAACGGGCGGCAGTGGTTTCTACCTGTCAAAATCTCGACAGGGACGACTTGTCGACACTAAGAAAAAACGAATGCCGTTCATTGCAGCAAATGGGCTTTTAGTGCTCATTCCGTGCGCCATTTTTCTTAACCGTTGGGCTACCGCTGGCACATTCGACACAACATTCTATTGGGTTCAGGGTGTTGAGCTTTTGGCCGGCGCGATAAATCTTACACTTATGGCGTTGAACATCCGTGATGGACTGAAAATGTCGGGGCGTTTGCGAGCCCGGTAAATTGGGCTTTATATTGGGAGACCACGTTTTTCAGGCCATATAAAACATAAAAACTTGGGTTAATTCGATTCATTTTAGCGCTGGAGTTACTTTATGACTGACCGTTACGCCGTGATTGGACACCCGGTAGCACATACTCAATCGCCTTCCCTGCAAACGGCATTTGCGCAGCAATGCGGTCAAGATATGCACTACGGGATGATTCTTGCTCCTCTTGACGGTTTTGTTAATGCGGTTCGTCAGTTTCAGCGTGAAGGGGCGAAGGGCTTGAATATCACGGTGCCGTTCAAACGTGAGGCTTTCCAACTCGCGGATGAATTGACGCCGAGGGCACGGGCGGCGGGGGCGGTCAACATGTTCAGCTTTCGCCCTGATGGGTCGATTCTTGGCGACAATACCGATGGCTACGGCATTGTGCGTGATATTACGCATAATCTGGGGTGTGATATTGCGGGCCGACGGGTGTTGTTGTTAGGGGCCGGAGGGGCCGTGCGTGGCACGCTACTCCCGCTGATGGGAGAGCATCCCGCCGAGCTATTTATGGCTAATCGAACGTCCTCCAAAGCCGTTGAACTGGCGCAGGAATTTGCCGAGTTATCCGGTCAGACACAACTTTCGGGAGGAAGCTTCGCCGAGGCCACGGGCTGTTTTGACCTCATCATCAACGGCACCGCCTCAAGCTTGACGGACGAAGCGCCGCCCTTGCCAGAAAACGTATGGAGTGCCGACGCGCTGGCCTACGATATGTATTACAAAAAGGAACCCACCGCCTTCATGCTCGCCGCCCGTCAAGCGGGCGTTAAACGCACCAGTGACGGACTCGGGATGGTGGTCGAGCAGGGCGCTGAATGCTTCTACCTCTGGCGCGGCATTCGCCCGGATACGCAAGCCGTTATCGCCTTACTCAAATCCAGACGGTGAGTTTGGCTCTTGCCGATAAACGGGCGATTCAAATTTTTCCGATAGTTTGAGTCAGCCATCGCCCCGGTTTGGATGAGTTATCCCTCTTTTTTGCGACCAAATTTCATACCGGCGTCACTGCCCGGCTGAACCGCCGGAGGGCCGCTTGTCCGAATTTGTGATATGTCAGATAACGGCATATACTTTCTGACAAAGGAGTCGCCACAATGAGCCATCTTGCCGAAAATATTTTGTCTGCCGCCCGCACCATGCCTGAGGGTGGCTTGCTGTCGCCCAAAGAATTTCTGCATCTGGGTTCTCGCGCTGCCGTGGACAAAACCTTATCCCGATTGGCTCAGGAAGGTCAATTAATGCGCGTCAGTCATGGTGCCTACGTCGCCCCTTACCAGGGGCGATTCGGCGCTCGCCCACCTTCCACCGAGTCAGTGTTGCAAGCCATTGAAACGAGTGGTGGTGAAACGATAGTGGCCAATGGTGCCGCTGAAGCCAATGCGCTGGGCTTGACCGCTCAGGTGCCGACGCGCGAAGTGTTTTTTACCTCGGGCCCCTCCCGCAAACTGCAACTGGGTAATCGTTGCGTTGACCTCAAACACGGCAATCGCTGGCAATTATTGCTGGGCAAACGTCCGGCAGGGATGGCGATTCGTGCGCTCTATTGGCTTGGTCCTGAGGCGGCACCGGCGGCACTCAAACAACTCCGCACAAAACTGTCTGAACCTGAATGGGCGGCTGTGTGTAGTGCCCGAGCTATTTTGCCGAGCTGGATGGCTAAAGTGGTCAGCGAAAGCATGGCGAATGGCTGAGTCATGGTTCTCTCTCAGCCGGGATGATAAGGCTGAAGCTTTGGAATATGCATCTGCCCGAACCGGGCGGCCAGCGCACCTGCTCGAAAAGGATATTTGGGTCGTGTGGTCGCTATCCGCCATCTACGAATCAACGTTGTCCAGCAAAATCACCTTCAAGGGCGGAACGTCGCTGTCTAAGGTTTATCGCATCATTGATCGATTTTCCGAGGATGTGGATCTCACCTACGACATCCGCGAACTGGCGGCTGACTTTTTGCAGCAAGGAAACCCCATCCCTGCTTCATCCCGCCAAGAGAAAAAGATCAGCAGCGCGGTACGTGATCGCTTGCCCGCCTGGATTGAGACCACGGTAAGGCCAGTCATTGAGGCCGCGATGGCCAAGGCTGGCCTTGAAGTCACTCTGACTTTGACAGGCAAAGAAAGCAACAAATTAGTTCTGGCGTATCCAGCGGTCAAAACCGGGACCGGCTATTCCTCCCCCACGATCCAATTGGAGTTTGGTGCGCGCGCCACCGGCGAGCCAAACCAGGTTCGTCCGATAACCTGCGACATGGCGCCGGAAATAGAGGGCGTGATCTTTCCGACAGCGCAGCCACTGGTGATGGCGGCCGAGCGAACCTTCTGGGAAAAGGCCACAGCGGCGCATGTCTATTGCCAACAAGGCCGATTGCGAGGCGAACGTTACTCGCGCCACTGGTACGACTTGGCGGCTATCGCAAAAACAGCCCATTTTTCGGCGGCCTGTGCCAACCCCGATCTAGCCAAAGCGGTGGCGGAGCACAAATCGGTTTTCTTTGTAGAGAAAAATGTGGCAGGCACAAAGATCAATTATTTCGCAGCGACCAGCGGACAATTGCAACTCATTCCAACCGGTGAATCATTGGCCGCTCTGGAGCACGATTACAACGCGATGCTCGAGGATGGACTGCTTGCGCTTCACCAGCCCAGCTTTACCGACATCATTGATCAGTGTCGTGTCATCCAAGATGAAGCCAATCGACAGGCGCGACTAGGAAAATAGGAGACAAGCCATTTTTAAGGGTAGATGAAACTGAGCTTCTACCTCTGGCGCGGCATTCGCCCGGATACGCAAGCCGTTATCGCCTTACTCAAATCCAGACGGTGAGTTTGGCTCTTGCCGATAAACGGGCGATTCAAATTTTTCGGATAGCTTGAGTCAGCCATCGCCCTGCTTTAGAGGGCTTATCCCTCTTTTTTGCGCCCAAATTTCATACCGGCGTCACTGCCCGGCTGAACCGCCGGAAGGCCGCTTGTCCGTCCGATTTCGCTTGATTCGGTGATAAAATTTGCCCTCTTTGAAAATCAGCCCGTTTTAGGGAACCCTGCCGATGAAAAGCGCCGAAATCCGCGATAAATTCCTTAAATTTTTTGAGTCGAAAGGCCACCAGATTGTGGCCTCCAGTTCGCTCGTGCCGCACGAAGACCCGACGCTGCTATTTACCAACGCCGGGATGAACCAGTTTAAGGATGTTTTTTTGGGCTTTGACAAGCGCCCTTACAACCGTGCTACCACGTCGCAGAAATGTGTGCGTGCTGGCGGCAAGCACAACGATTTGGAAAACGTCGGTTATACGGCGCGGCATCACACCTTTTTTGAGATGCTCGGCAATTTTTCTTTTGGCGACTACTTCAAGCTCGATGCCATCAAGTACGCTTGGGAACTGCTGACTGACGTCTATGCTTTGCCGAAAGAGCGTCTGTGGGTGACGGTTTATGCCGAGGATGAGGAAGCCTACGACATCTGGAACAAAACCATTGGCATCCCCGCCGAGCGCATCGTGCGTATCGGTGACAACAAAGGCGGGCGCTACGCTTCGGATAATTTTTGGATGATGGGCGATACCGGCCCCTGCGGCCCGTGTACCGAGATTTTTTACGACCACGGCGAGCACATTGCCGGTGGCCCGCCGGGATCGCCCAACGAAGACGGCGACCGCTACATCGAAATCTGGAACAACGTTTTCATGCAGTTCAATCGCGATGACGCCGGAGTCATGCACAAGTTGCCCAAGCCTTCGGTTGATACGGGCATGGGGCTGGAGCGCATTACGGCGGTGCTGCAACACGTCAATAGCAATTACGACATTGATCTGCTGAGCACGCTGGTCAAGGCGGCGGCTCGCGAGACTAACGACACCAACATGGATAACCCGTCGCTACGGGTGCTGGCCGACCACATTCGCGCTTGCTCGTTTCTGATCGCCGACGGGGTGATTCCCAGCAACGAAGGTCGCGGCTATGTCTTGCGCCGCATCATTCGTCGCGCTATTCGTCATGGTTACAAGCTGGGCGCGCGAGCGGCGTTCTTCAACCGCATGGTGCCTGATCTGGTGGCCGAGATGGGCCGTGCTTATCCCGAACTGGTCTCAGGCGAAAAGCGCATTATTGATGTGCTGCGTCAGGAAGAAGAGCGTTTCTTTGCGACCATCGAAAATGGCATGGCGATTCTTGAAAGCGAACTGGCGGCGATGGCTAGCAAGGGCATTTTTAATGGCGAAACCGCCTTCAAACTGCACGATACCTTTGGCTTCCCGCTTGATTTAACGGCTGACATTTGCCGTGAGCGCGGCGTCACCGTGGATAGCGCCGGTTTCGAGGCGGCGATGAATCGTCAGAAAGACCAGGCGCGTGCCGCTGGCAAATTCAAGATGTCGACGGCGCTTGAATACCGTGGCCGCTCGACCACGTTTCATGGGTACGAAGCGCTCGAATTCAAAGGCGTGGTTCTGGCGCTTTACAAAGACGGTAGCCCGGTCAATGCCTTGAATGAAGGCGATCTCGGGGTGGTGGTGCTCGACGAAACGCCGTTCTACGCGGAATCCGGCGGGCAAGTCGGTGATCGCGGGCTGCTGCAATCGGTGCAGGGGATTTTTGCGGTTGAAGATACGCAAAAAATTCAGGCC
>CAIWVX010000457.1 GCA_903916205.1 uncultured beta proteobacterium | reverse complement strand
TGCGTCCTTAACTTACTTTCTTTCCAAATAGGCTCTAGCTTCAAAGTTTGCTGGAAAACGAACCAATACGGCCGCGTAGGCGGCAGCGGCTTCTTCTCGCTTGAACATCCAGGCGTTTGCCCGAGCAAGATAGATTTGCGCGGTGGCGTCGGTGGGATAAAGGCTGACGAGCGTACTGGCCGTTTTAAGCATGGCCGTCCAGTCGCGTTGGCCTTCTTGGGCGACGGTCAGGCGGATCAAGGCGGTGTAGTTATTGGGCGCCATTTCAAGTACGGAACGTGCATTTTGCTCGGCTTCACGCCAGCGTTTCTGTGCCAGCAGTGGGAGAATCACGCCCAGTCGCGAATCAATTGCTTTGTTATTGCGCTCAATGGCTAGGCGGTATTCACGGATCGAATCGTTAAAATTGCCGACCATGTAATACAGCCAGCCCCGACGAATGACTTTTAATTCGGCATCAGGGCCGTTAGCCGGTACACGATCTAAAGCACTGATGGCTTCGATGTACTTGCCCGCCGCTTCAAGTTCGTAGGATGTTTTCCAGTCAGCCTCCTGCGCGCTGACGGCACTGGTTATTAAGATCAGCGCACTTGAGAGTGCCGCCAATAGCGAATATTTTTTCATGGCATTTTCCTAATCAATTATGGTGAGTCTGGTGTGGATGCGTTCATCACGCGTCCCGTCATCCCGAAAACTCTGGAATGACGAAAACCCTTGATGAGTGGCGGAATCGCTACAAATTACCAATCAATTGAAACATTGGCATGTGCGACATTCAGCTTATAGCTGTTAGATAAGCCGGGATTGGAATAACGACTTTGTCCGGCCAAGACAAAAAACTTGACCTTCCTTGATATATCCCAAGACAGGGCAAGGTTGGCGGAACCTTTTTCCAGATCGGCCAAATTGGCTACGGCTTGAGCACTCATATCGACGGTGTAAATGCGCTCGCCAGCGGTCACGCCGAGAGTCATGCTGTTAGGCAGCAGGCTAGGCTCAGGCGAGAAATAATGCGTCCATTTTGTTTCCAGTGCAGCGGTACTGGATTTGCCGCTGGCACGGATCGGATTAAGCCCTTCAATCAGATAGCCTCGGAGTTGAACCCACTCGGTTCCACCGTTCAAGGCAAAGCCCACCGTGGGTGTGTATTGATAGGCTTGAAGCTGATTCTGGTAATGCGAATAGGCATAACCCAAGTCAAGATAAAGCGAATCATCTTTGGCGAGCCAGCTAATTTGTTGTGCAATCACGTTCACCCGACTCGTATCACCAGTCGCATCATTGTTATTTATTCGATGACCATCAAGGCGCAGTGTCAGGCGACCAGGTAAAGCATCTGGGAGAAAATTCAAGCGACCTGAAATCAGCATATTGTTCTGATTGATCGCCGTCGCGTTATTTTTCATATTGACTGTGGTTTTAGTGTAGCCAGCCGTCAAACCGCCTTGATCAAGATAATCCGCAGAAAGTCGAATGCCGCGCTCGCTCAAACGATCACGTTGCTGTGATCCCGAATAAGCCGCTTCTGTATCCATTACAAAAGCATTGAAATTAAACAAGTCGGCGTGCGCCGCATGAGACAGGGTGGCAATGCCGATGCCAATCAATAGATTGTTGAGTAGCTTGGTCTTGAATATCACACGGTTCTCCTGAAAAATGTAGAAATGCTAATCGCCAACTCCCAAGCGGGAATGCCGACATCGGCACCTTGAAAAATGCGCGTACTTTGCATGGAAAAACAACCTCCGTCAACTTCGATTGACGCCAATGTTGCGAGTTTTAAAGTTGTCCGGTTCTGTAGCACGACATTTGTCCGGTTGTCATAGTGCCCTGAAGGGGGTGCGAGATGAGACGGATGAAGTTGTT
>CAIWVX010000456.1 GCA_903916205.1 uncultured beta proteobacterium | reverse complement strand
CGAGTATTGATTCAATTACAACAATTGCTTTGTCTGATAATGGGTCTGGTATTGGTTATCAAGAGTTGGTTATTTTGTATGGCTACCGGAGCGATGTAGGCGACAATCAAAACCAGATACTGAGCCACTTGCGTCCAAGTCACGGCGCGCATTCCGCCCAAAAAGGAACAGACCAATATCCCTGCCAGACCGACAAACACACCGATCTCAAACTGCAAACCGACGAAACGGCTGGTAATGACGCCCACCCCATAAATTTGCGCAACCACATACACAAAGGAGGCCAGCACCGTTGCAAAAACGCCGACCAGCCGCGCGGCGTTACCCTCATAGCGGGCACCCAGAAAATCGGGAATGGTGTATTCGCCAAAACGACGAAGATACGGCGCAAGAAACAAAGCGACCAGCACATAGCCGCCCGTCCAGCCCATGACGTAAGACAAGCCTTGGAAACCCGTCAGGAATAGCGTGCCCGCCAGACCAATGAAAGACGCGGCGCTCATCCAATCCGCGCCTGTCGCCATTCCATTGAACATCGCTGGAATTTTTCGACCGGCCACATAATACTCGGCGACGTTTGAGGTACGCGCCAGCACACCGATGGTCGCGTAAAGAATGATCGTCAAAAACAGGAAGGAATAGCCTATCCAGCGCGGCGACAGGCCGTAGCGCTCAAGAACGCCCAGCGAAAAGATGAAGACGAAAAAACCGCAGATATAAATGGCGTAATAACGGCGGAGCTGGGAACTTGAATCAGTCATTAAAATCTCGTTACCTATTCCCCAGTTAGCGGCTCTCACACATCCAGCGTCGCGCCTTTTCGATGCGGATAAATCCAGCCGGCGAATCAGCGCCTTTAAGTGATCCGGCCGCAATCGCCACTTGCAGCAGCCGAGCCGTTGCAAAAGCATCCGAAACGGCATTGTGGCGCAAAATATTATCGATGCCAAAAAGTTGCAGCCAATCATCCAAAGACACTCGGGTGTCGGTGCGATACTGAAGTATATCGGGCAGCACCCAAGCGAGATCAATCCAAGTTTCTTCCAGTTCGATGCCCATGTATTCGCGCATGGCTTTGTCGATCATCGACTGATCAAAAAAAGCGTGATAGGCCACCAGCGGTGCGCTACCGACAAAGCGCAAAAACGACAGCAGCGCCTCAACCGGATCTTCACCTTCTTGCTGCGCCGAACCGCCAATCCCATGAATCAGAATATTTTCGTGGGTACTCACCTGATCCTGTCGCAAAACCACCTGAAAGGCATCGTTAAGATCCAATTTTCCATCGACCAAAGCCACCGCGCCAATTGAAATCAGACGATCTTTTTTTATGTTGAGTCCGCTGGATTCAACGTCAACAATGACATACCGCGTTGCGTTGTGAGGTGCCTCAAGATCGACCGCCGGACGCTGACGCCAAAGTTCAATGGCCGCTAATTGCTCGGGTAATAAGCCCAGCTCGCGTGGCGTTTCTATATAACCCGCTTTACCAACTCTCATCAACTCTTTTAAAAAGAGCTCCGGATTATCTGTATGCTCAAGAACGTGTGATGCAAT
>CAIWVX010000455.1 GCA_903916205.1 uncultured beta proteobacterium | reverse complement strand
CAATGGGGAATTCACCCGCAAGATGGGCATGTTGGTCGACAAGCACAACCTCGGCTTCGGCCAGCGCAGTTGGCGCTACTCGATGTACGTCGAGAATGGCGAAATCAAGAAGATCTTTGCCGAACCCGGCTTCCAGGATGACTGCCCGACCGATCCTTTCGAAGTGTCCGACGCCGACACGATGCTGACGTATCTGAAGAGCCGCTGACCACAAATGGCCCGATCAGGGACGGCTTTTGCAAGCCTTCCCTGATTTGCGCCCGGTATCAGTCTTCCCGCCAGACCTCGCGCATGGTGACGAATTCCTCGGCAGCGGTGGGATGGATACCAATGGTTGAGTCGAAAACGGCTTTGGTTGCCCCTGCGCGCATGGCAATGGCGATGCCCTGCATGATCTCGCCCGCATCCGGCCCCATCATGTGTGCTCCGACGACGCGGTCGCTGGTCTTATCGACAATCAGCTTCATGAAAGTCTTTTCGTCCCGCCCGCTGAGGCTGTGTTTCATCGGCTTGAAGGTGGATTTGAAGACGCGAAGTTTGCCAAACTTGGTACGAGCTTCGTCCTCGGTAAATCCGACGGTGCCGATATTCGGCTGACAGAAAACCGCCGTCGGGATGAACTCGTAATCGACTGCGTTTTCCAGCCCGCCAAACTGGCGTCGGGCAAAGGACATGCCTTCGGCCAGCGCGACCGGAGTCAGTTCCATACGGCCAACGACATCGCCGAGGGCAAAAATGCTGGGTTCGGAAGTGCAGTAGTTCTTATCAACCTCGATGGTGCCGGCGTCGCTGATCTTCACGTTAACGTTCTCCAGGCCCAGTCCTTCCAGGTTAGCTTTACGTCCCGTGGCGTAGAGCACTGCATCGACTTCGAGGGTGGAACCATCGGTCAGCAGTACCTGCAACCCACCGTGTCCCGCCGTGATGGACTGCACATTGACGTTAAACCGCAGGTCGACACCGGTCTTGGCGATTTCCTGTGCCGCGTGGGCGCGGATGTCGGCGTCGAAATTACGCAGGAACATGGAGCCACGGTAAAGCTGGCTTACTTTGGCTCCCAGGCCATTGAAGATCCCGGCAAATTCCACCGCGATATAGCCGCCCCCGACGATGGCCAGACGTTTGGGAAATTGCTCCAGATCGAACACCTCGTTGGAACTGATGGCCAGTTCGCTGCCGGGAAATTTGGGAATGTGCGGCCAGCCACCAGTGGCGATCAGAATCTTGTCCGCCGTATAGCGCTGCTCGCCGACGGCCACGGTATGGGCATCGATGATCCGGGCACGGCCTTTGATGACAACGGCCTTCGCTCCTGTCAGCAGGTTGTCATAGATTGCATTAAGACGGAATATTTCGGTCTTCTTGTTGTCGCGCAAGGTTGCCCAGTTGAAAGCCGGCTGTTCACTATTCCAGCCAAAGTTTTTGGCATCCTTGAAGGATTTACCGAATTCAGCCGCATAGACATACAGCTTTTTCGGCACGCAACCCACGTTGACGCAAGTGCCTCCCATGTAGCGGTCTTCGGAGACTGCGACTTTGGCTCCAAACCCGGCTGCCATGCGCGCCGCTCTCACACCACCAGATCCGGCTCCAATCACGAACAGGTCGTAGTCATGATTTTGCACTGAGTATTCCTCCCCATTAGAAGCACCAGTTTACCAGTATCGGCGATGTCACTGGGTTACCTGACTCTGGAACTTTGTACGGCATCTTCGTTTGCCGAAAAATTTCTAATCACGCAGCAGTTATAAAGGTGGCTCCTATATTTCAGACGTCCGGTGCGCATGTCGGCTTACAAATCTTGCGCAGGACGACTAGCACTGGGGTTACGCTGCCGAGTCATTCAAAGACAGAAAGGCCTTTGTTTATGACTTTCTGAGTTGCTCACGCATACGCGGAAAGCGGTTTCGATGAGTTTAAAGACGTTAATTTGGCGCGAGTGACTTCTGCTACTATTCACAAAGGTATTGATGAACCGCCGTAAGGAGAACATTCGAATCTGCAAAGCGTTCTACCGTTAACTTCAATAAAACATGCCAGGAGAAAACCATGCTGACCCCCGCAACCGTTGAACGATTGAATCACCAGATAAAACTGGAGCAATATTCCTCCAACCTGTATTTGCAAATGAGCGCTTGGTGCGATCATCAAGGGTATACCGGAAGTGCCGTTTTTCTGCGGGAACATGCGGCAGAGGAGTTGATGCATATGCACAAGTTGTTCGACTATGTCTGCGAGACAGGTGCTCAAGCCGTTTTAGGCGCGTTGGAGGCTCCCCCGTCAACGTATCAATCACTGGGCGAAGTGTTCAAGCTGACTTACGAACATGAACTCACGATTACTTCCGCCATTAACACGCTGGTCGCTGCTGCGCTGGCAGAACCGGATTTCAGCACATTCCAGTTTCTGCAATGGTATGTGAGCGAGCAGCATGAAGAAGAACGTCTGTTCAAGAGCATT
>CAIWVX010000454.1 GCA_903916205.1 uncultured beta proteobacterium | reverse complement strand
TACCAAAGGAGTGCCAATCATGGCCTATAGATACGACAGCGATCTTGCATTTTTTGAAAATATTAAATCATCCATATAGATGCCTTTTCTTTTCGCAAAATACACTTATGATATTGCGGACAGTGTAATAAACATCGGCGACGGCTCTGGAGTTTTATCCCCACCAAGAAGTACGAAACCTAATTTCTTATAAAAATTTACCGCACCAGCATCGGCATCCAGATATAAACCATAGCATCCAACGCTATTTGCACTGGATTTGACAACATCAAACGCGTGATTCATTAATTGGCTACCAAAGCCCTTATTGGCATCCTCAATATGGATACCCAACATTATCAAGCGAATACAAGGAATTATTCGCGGCAACGAGCCAAGCTGAATACTTGTAACAGCAGACAATGGAATTGAATGACTCGCAATAGTATAAAAACCAACAAATCGATCAACTCCACTATTCTCCGACTCCTCTAAGAGCGCGTATGCAACACTAAGTCCTTGTTTTACTTGCTTTTTAAGTGAGTCTTTAACAAACTTATTAATCTGATGATGCTGACAGTCGAACTGATTAAAGCCAGCATATTTAGCCCACGGATCAAAGCGAGAAATTACAAAACGCATTCTCAACGAACCTTCAACCGTGGCATATCACGAAAACTCTTCATGGCTTCAGTTGGCTCAGGTTGTTCCTCTAAGAGTTCAATAAGTTTTTTCTGCCCTTCACTTGAAAGATTAATTGCTGCGTGATCACGCAAAATTGATCTAGCTTTTTCAATCGCTGATGCAAGCATAAAAGCGGACAAATCCATCCCATCAAGCATGGCGGCTTTACTCAGAATCTCCTTTGTTTCCTTCGTTGTTTTTAGCTCCATCCGAGCATCTTTAACCGTCAGTGTTCCCATGTCAGGCTCCGTGTAAAAAGTGCGCAGATCGTACGGCTAATGACCGTATAAATCAAGCGCTCTCGCAGCGGTTGTGTTCAGTTTTTTTTGTGCGCAAAGTTTCATCTTGCACACGCGGACACCCCGAGCGGAAGGTGCGCAAGATGAAGCCCTTGCTCACCCTACGGGTTGGAATAATAAGAGACCACGGTTTTATGTGAATAGTTGAAAACCGTGGTGGTGGAACCACAATCCGCATCCACCCAGAGGATCAAGAGGATTGCTCCGTAGCGTTTTCGCCGTCGACGGCAGGATCGGTTAGCCGCCGAACCGTCAACGCACAGCGTTGTTCAATCAGGACAATGATTCGCTCAACCACTGGATTGTCAGCAAAGCTGCGTCCAGGATCGGACTGAAGTTTGCGAGCGGCCAGCGGCAGTGACGTCGCCCACTCCAGAATGCGCCTTTTGGCCTGCGCTCTGGCAAGCCCGGCACCTTCTGCCAACTGATCCCAGTGTCGCGCCTGGACTTCGCTGAACTTGTACTTAGTACCGATTTTCATCGCCATTTTGGGCGTCAGTGTTGGATACACCGCTGTCGAGAGCGTGTCGTAGAACGGTGCTAAGACGGGTATCTCGCCTACGTACAACAAAGAGAAGTTTTTGGCATGCGCATCGTGATTGCCAATCAACGCATTGAAGATTACATAGTCGTACAAGCGCAGCACCTGGGGCGCACTGGGGCGGGTGATTCGACGGACCAGATCGAAGCATTGGGCTAAATCTGGCCCTCCTTCGTTTTGGTATTTCATTTCAGGTTCGACACCCAGGGCTTGGCAGAAATCTTCTTGATGAAGGCGCCGCCGGTGCCCTTGCTCATCTGCGACTCGGTCATAACGCTCAATCAGCCGGAACGGCCGATTCAAGACGGTGTGAACTTTTGACTTCGCAGGCTTGAGCTGCATAGCTTCAGCCAGTGCCATGCAGAATCCTTCGTTGATCACACTGTCCTCAACGGCGTGGATAGGGGACTTCAAGATGTGGGAGCTGGGCGTGCCATTGCGGGGCAAACCGAGGCGGTCGCTATTGAAAACCACCGGAAGCTTGTCTTGGGCACCCGCCAGGGAGAGCCGCAAGCCGTCTTTGCCCGCCAGCATGGGGCGACGTGGCAATTCATCCAGGATGGCAACGACTTCCTCATCACTCAGCCATTGAACATCGTCACCTTGGGTAGATACATGCAAAACCTGCCCGGGCTCCAAGAACGTCACTGCCCCGGCGCATTCACCACCGATGTGGTCTAGCAACGCAAAATCATTCTGGACAGAAACCTGGAATTGCTGCGCGATCAGGCGGCGCATCTGCCCCTCTGGCAGCAGACCGGCAAAGAAGGGGCGAGTCTTGCGATCATCGAACGACTCCGCTTGTAGGGGCAGGGTGGCAGACAAAGCAACGGCATTCGGCAGCGACAGCCAGCCGGGTGCATAGCAAAAACTCAATCGGCCATCGACCAGCGCCAAGGTGCCGACACGGTCGGTGAATAACCAGACTTCCAACTCATGCGCCATGGTCGCTTCCCTCACGTTGATCACCGGCGGCAACGGATGGCAATCCGCTCAGCGACTGTCTTCAATACAAGGTCACCCGCATCGTGACCGTGTTGATCGTTGACAGGTTTGAAACCATCAAGATCGAGGAAAAACAGAGCG
>CAIWVX010000453.1 GCA_903916205.1 uncultured beta proteobacterium | reverse complement strand
GGGGCTGTGGGCACAATTTGGGGCCTTTCGCAGTTTGAATCAGGCCGCCAAGCAGCGGATTAAAGAAGCCATTGCCGCCGTCGGTCTTCGCGGACTGGAAAATCGGCCGATTGGACAACTCTCCGGAGGGCCGTTGCAACGTGCGCGTTTTGCCCAGGTGATATTGCAGGATTCTCAGTTAGTTCTGCTTGATGAGCCTTATGGGGCCATTGACGTCAATACCGTGCGCGATCTGGCGGCGCTGGTTCGCGGCTGGAATAAAGAAGGCCGCACGGTGATTAGTGTTCTGCATGATTTTGAACACGTCCGTCAGGAATATCCCGAAACCCTATTGCTGGCGCGCGAAGTCGTGGCGCGTGGAGCCACCGCAGACGTGCTGAGCGAAACTAACCTTTTGCGCGCCCGCCAATTGGCCGAGGTGCAAGGTGAAAGTTCTGCGGCGGCCATCTGTCAAGCCGAAACCATTCACCCTTCGGAGCATCCGCACTAATGTCATTGATTGACACGCTAACGGGATTGCCGCTGATCTCGCCCTTTATCGAATTCGGTTTCATGCGTCGTGCGCTGGCCGGTTGTCTGGCGCTCTCGCTCGGGGCCACACCCATCGGCGTCTTCCTGATGCTGCGGCGCATGAGTCTGGCCGGTGATGCTATTTCTCACGCCATCTTGCCGGGTGCGGCCATCGGTTATCTGGTCGCGGGGCTGTCTTTATCGGCGATGACTCTCGGCGGGCTGATCGCCGGTATCGCCGTTGCTTTGTTAGCCGGTGGCGTGGCGCGCAACTCCGTCGTCAAAGAAGATACCAGCTTGGCGACGTTTTATCTGATGTCGCTCTCCGCCGGCGTGCTGATCATTTCGATGCGCGGCAGCAATGTCGATTTGCTGCATGTGCTGTTCGGCAGCGTGCTGGCTTTGGACGATGCCGCCCTACTCCTGCTCGCCGGTATCGCCTCATGTTCGATTGTGGCCATCGCCATCGGCCTGCGCCTAATCGTGCTCGAATGCTGCGATCCGTCGCACCTTGCCCGCATCAGCCGACTCAGCCCACTGGCACACTACGGTTTTATGGTGTTGGTGGTGCTCAACCTGATCGGCGGATTTCATGCGCTGGGTACGCTGATGGCCGTCGGCATCATGATTCTCCCTTCGGCCGCCGCCCGCTTCTGGGTCGATAACATTGTCCCCATTATTAGGGTGGCGATAGCCATCGCTTTCACCGGTTCGCTGATCGGCCTTCTGCTTTCATACTACGTCAATCTCCCTGCCGGTCCGGCCATTGTCCTGACGCTTGGTGGCTGTTACCTGCTTTCAATGGCGGTCGGCCCATTGGGGCCGCTGGTTAGCCGCTTACGTCCACGCTGGCACTTTGAGCGCTAACTTACCCCGGAAAATTCAATGCATTTTTTCCCCGTAAAAATTCGCCAACTCTTAGTAATTTTCAGCTTACTTGCCGCCAGTCTGGGGTCAAGCGCGATCATAGCGGAGGAGAAAATCAACGTCGTCGCCAGCTTCAGCATTCTTGGCGACTTAACGCAGCGCGTCGGCGGCGAACGGGTGCAGGTTCTTACGCTCGTCGGACGCGACGCCGATGCGCATGTTTACCAGCCCACCCCCGCTGACGCCCGAATGATTGCTCAGTCGCAACTGGTGATTGTCAACGGCTTTGGCTTTGAAGGCTGGATCGACCGCCTGATTAAATCCTCCGGCTATCAAGGCCAGGTACTTACCGCCAGCAAGGGAGTCAAGGTAATCAAACGCCCACCCGCAGCGAGTGAAAAACAAAATCAGGCGGAACATGACACGGCGATTGACCCCCACGCTTGGCAGGATCTAGCCAACGCCTTGGTTTTCGTAGACAACATCGCACAAGCCTTGAGCAACACGGATCCCAAAGGCAAAAGCGTTTATCTGGCTAATGCGGCCAACTATAAGCAAGAGATCAATGCGCTGGATTTGGAAATTCGCCAAGCCTTTAACGCGATACCGGCAGAACGCCGCAAAGTCGTCACGTCACACGACGCTTTTGGCTATTTTGGCCGCGCTTACGGCCTCGCTTTTATCGCCCCTGTCGGCGTCAATACCGATGGCGAACCATCCGCCGCCGATGTCGGACGGATCATCCAACAAATTCGTCGGGAGAAAATCCCCGCCGTGTTCATGGAAAACTTTTCCGACACCCGCCTGCTTGAACGCATCCGACAAGAATCCGGCGCACGCATCGGCGGCACACTCTATTCAGATTCACTATCAAAACACACCGCTCCCGCCGCAACCTACCTCAACATGATGCGGCACAACGCCAAAGTGCTTGAGACGGCATTGTCGAAGTAAGGTAATCGGCTTGTTATTCAAGCTGAGCTTCCCCCGAAATTTCGTCTGCCAAGGGTGGCTATTTTGCCGTTGCTTTGTAGTATTTCTATTGATACTATGCGCTATGGCCTCGACAACTAAACTTCTGGATCAGATGCGGCGCGAACCCGCCAATGTTCGATTTTCCGAGTTAACAAAAGTTTGTGACGAATTTTTTGGGAAGGCGCGGCAGACGAGTGGAAGCCATGCGATTTATAAGACGCCGTGGCCCGGCGATCCTCGCGTCAATATCCAAAACGACAATGGGTGAGCCAAAACATATCAAGTGCGCCAAGTGCTTGCCGCCATCGATAAGCTAAAGGAGATATCTTGAACCTCGATCATTACACCTATCGCGTTACTTGGTCGCCAGAGGATGGTGAGCATATCGGGCTTTGCATTGAGTTTCCGTCGTTATCCTGGCTGGCGAGCTCGCCAGAAAAAACACTGGCGGGTATTCGGCAAGTCGTTTCGTCTGCCGTAAAGGATATGCAAGCCAATGGCGAGGAAATTCCCAAGCCGATTGCAGACCGGAAATACAGCGGAAAATTTCAAGTGCGGGTGCCACCCACCGTTCACCGTAGTCTCACCATAAAAGCCGCCGAAGAAGGCGTAAGCCTGAACCGCTTTGTTAGCGCCAAACTGGCCGTGTAAACCATGACCGATGGCGTTTTATGTTATCGCGCCAAAGCCTGAGCTACACGGTCTAACGCGTTCTCAAGTGTCGCTGGCGGACAGCCAAAATTGAGCCGTACCCAGCCGGGCAGACCGAATTCGGCACCGTCTGAAAGGCCGACCCCAGCGACCTCGAAAAAGCCCACTGGATCAGCCACACCTAAACCTCGGGCGTCGATCCAGGCCAGATAGGTGGCTTCAACGTGCGTCATGCTTAACGCCGGAATTTCGGCGATAGCCGCTTCGAGGCGATCACGGTTACGGCGCAAAGTAGCCAATAACGCCTTGTGCCAGGCCTCACTCTCGCCATAGGCGGCTTGGGTGGCAACATAGCCCAGCGTATTGACATGCGGAACAATACCCTGCATAGCCGCGCAAAAACGCTTGCGTAGCGGTGCCTCTTGAATCACGGCAAAGGCGCAACCGAGGCCGGGAATATTAAAGGTCTTTGACGGAGCCATGAGCGTGATGCAGCGCCGGGCGATGTCCTGCCCGAGGCAGGCCAGCGGAATATGCTGACGCTCAGGATCAAGCAACAGACCACAATGAATTTCGTCGGAGCAAACCATCAGATCGTGGCGCGTGCAAAAAGCGGCAAGTTCGAGTAGTTCTGCCTGATCCCAAGCACGCCCTACCGGATTATGCGGATGGCACAACAGCAGCAGCCGAACATCCGGCGTCATGGCGGCTTCCATAGCCGCGAAATCCCAGCCCCAACGATTATCAGAAAGTTGCAATGGCACCGTTACCAGCGGGCGAGCAGACAAACGCGGAGCACTAAGGAAGGGCGGATAAACCGGCGTGGCGGTCAGCACCGTGCCATCAACGGCACGACAAGCGAGATTGATCCCGGTCACCAGCCCCGGCAGCCAAACTAACCACTCCGGTTCGACCTGCCAGGCGTATTCGCGCTGCAAATAGGCCAGCACGGTATCGACCAACGAAGGTGTCGGCAGCGTGTAGCCAAAACAGCCCTGCGCTAGCCGTTTCTGCAGCGCGGCTTGAACCGCTGGCGGCGCGGCAAAATCCATGTCGGCCACCCACATCGGCAGAATATCGCGGCCCGCGTATTTGTTCCACTTGATCGAATCTCCGCCGGTGCGGTCGAGCACGCGCTCAAAATCAAACGCTGCCGCACGGCGATTCAGGGCGTCCCCATTGCGCGTCATCAGGCTTTCCCCGGTTTAGGCCAGAAACAGTTTGTAAGCGGGATTGTCCGTTTCATTCCAGTAGGCGTAACCCAGATTCTTCAGGAATTCGTGGAACTGGCGCATTTCACCCGGCGGAATCTGCATACCGACCAG
>CAIWVX010000452.1 GCA_903916205.1 uncultured beta proteobacterium | reverse complement strand
CTGCGTTTTCTCTGTGCCTCTGCGTCTCTGCGGTGGATTTTGACGTTTGATGCGAAATTGCAAAAAAACTGCGTACGCTCCCCATACCAGCAGACTCGATCTGTTGCCCACACTTTCGATTGCCCCCCCCGGACAAGACTGTCGCACCAGAATCATCGTGAAGACGGGTATACTGACGCGCTTTGGTGATTTGTCACCACCTGCCCGCTACGCCCACAATGACTCTTCCCACCTCACTTTCCCCTCTCGTCCTCTCTAGTCAGCCCAGAGTTTCTTTGCTCGCCTTACCGGCGGAATGGAGTGCTCCGGTTAATGCCCAACTCCGTGCGGATGAGAAAATTCAGGCTTGGCTTGAAATTGATCTCGATCTTCAACTTTGTTTTACGCCGGGAATGATTGTCCTGACGAATCAGCGACTATTGGCAAGTTCCTTGCCCGGTTCGTTGAATACTAAAGATTGGGTATCCCATATTTTTCGCCCAGGATTGACGCTTTCTCGGCGTGATCATTCGGGTGTGGGGAGCCTAGAGCTGTGTGATAGCCAGTCGCGGCTGGCGTTGTGGCGCTATACCTTGGCGGGGGATGTCGCGGCGGGGCGATTGATCGAAAGTTTTACGCAACAACTGGCGTTTCATCTCACTGGAGTTGTGCCACCGTCGCCCGCACAAGCGCTTTGTCCAAATTGTGAAACGCCTTTTTTGGCCGGACAGGAAGAGTGTCCGGTGTGCAGCAAGGAAATCCACACGCCGCCTTCGACGTGGACTCTGTTCCGCCTGTGGCGCTTTGCCTCCCCGTATCGCTGGCGATTGCTGGCTGGTTTTTTGCTGTCGCTGGCCTCAACGGCGGCCACGCTGGTTCCGCCCTACCTCACTATGCCGATGATGGATAAGGTGCTGATTCCGTATCAAAACGGTCAGCCCATTGACTCGGGTCTCGTGACGCTCTACCTCTCTGGTTTGCTCGGTGCGGCGTTGCTGGCTTGGGTGCTCGGCTGGGCGCGTACCTATATTCTGGCGCTGGTTTCTGAGCGCATCGGTGCCGACTTGCGAACGACAACGTATGAACACTTGCTCAAGCTTTCACAAGAATATTTTGGCGGCAAACGTACCGGCGATTTGATGGCGCGTATTGGTTCAGAAACCGACCGCATCAACATTTTTATTTCGCTGCACTTTCTCGATTTTGTTACCGATGTGCTGATGATTGCCATGACGACAGGCATCTTGGTTTCAATCAATCACTGGCTGGCTTTGGTTACTTTGCTGCCGTTGCCGATTATTGCGCTGTTGATTCATAAGGTACGCGAAAAATTGCGCACCGGCTTCGAGCGTGTCGACCGCATCTGGGCCGAAGTTACCAATGTGCTGGCCGATACCATCCCCGGGATTCGAGTCGTCAAGGCTTTTGCTCAGGAAAAACGTGAGGCCGCTCGTTTTCGGGCGGCCAATACGCACAATCTCGAAGTCAATGACAAAGTCAATAAAATCTGGTCACTGTTTACCCCAACCGTCACGCTGCTGACCGAGGTTGGTTTGCTCATTGTTTGGGGTTTTGGCCTTTGGCAAATTTCAAAGAATGACATCACGGTTGGCGTTCTTACCGCCTTTCTTGCCTACATTGGTCGATTTTATTTGCGCCTGGACTCGATGAGTCGCATCGTCTCTGTCACGCAAAAAGCTGCCGCCGGAGCCAAACGGATTTTTGATGTGCTTGACCACGTTTCGAGCGTCCCAGAACCGGCGCATCCGGTGCATCTTCAGAACGTCACAGGACGTATCGAACTGCGCGATGTCGGCTTTCGTTATGGCACACGTAGCGTCACGCGTGACATTAGCCTGACCATCGAACCCGGCGAAATGATCGGCCTCGTCGGTCACAGTGGTTCGGGCAAGAGCACTATGGTTAACTTGATTTGTCGCTTTTACGACGTCACCGAAGGGGCCATCCTGATCGACGGCGTCGATATTCGCTCGCTTCCGGTGGCTGAGTACCGCAGAAATATTGGCTTGGTCTTGCAGGAGCCTTTTCTTTTCTTCGGCACCATCGCCGAAAACATTGCCTACGGAAAACCGGAAGCGAGCCGCGAAGAAATCATCGCCGCCGCCCGCGCCGCACATGCTCATGAGTTCATTCTGCGACTGGCACACGGTTATGATTCGCTCGTCGGCGAACGCGGACAAGCCCTTTCTGGTGGTGAACGCCAACGCATCTCAATCGCCCGAGCCTTGCTGATTGACCCGAAAATACTGATCCTCGACGAAGCCACATCGTCGGTCGACACCACGACCGAAAAAGAAATCCAAAAAGCGCTCGATAATCTGGTGCGCGGTCGAACCACCATTGCCATTGCCCACCGTCTATCAACTTTGCGTGAAGCCAATCGCTTGGTTGTCCTTGATCGCGGCAGTGTGGTTGAGGTGGGTAATCACGATCAATTGATGGCGCAGGAAGGCCACTATTACCGGCTTTATCAGGCTCAGGTGCGCAATGTGGACGGCGAAGAAGGTGTCAGCAAAATTGAAATTGGGGCGCATGACGTAGGAGAACGCCAATGAAGAATGCGCCTGATTTCCAGTTGCACTATGACGCCTTTGGTCGCCTACAATTTATCGGGGCTGACGGTGAAACTCAGGGCTCGGTTGTTGCGGTACGGGCGTTCCCCATCAGCGCGCCAGACCGAGGCATTGCACTGGTCGACCCGCATGGTCATGAACTGGCGTGGATTGAGCAATTGAGCGATCTGCCGGAAGATCTGCAAATGCGGGTTCAGGGCGAGTTGGATAGCCGTGAATTTATGCCGGTTATTCGTCGTATTGTCAGCGTTTCGAGTTACGCCACGCCCAGCACCTGGCGGGTCATCACCGATCACGGCGACACCGATCTGGTGCTTAAAGGGGAAGAAGATATTCGCCGTCTGACACCGCCCGCCT
>CAIWVX010000451.1 GCA_903916205.1 uncultured beta proteobacterium | reverse complement strand
GGCTAATCCAGTGGGTCGTTTGTTGCTGCACCTGACTAAGCGCGTCAGCGAAGAGAATCTGTACCGTTCAGACTGCATCTGCACGGCACTGCAATTGATTAATTTCTGGCAGGACATCGCCGTCGACTGGAAGAAAAAACGGGTTTATTTGCCACAAACCGATCTCGACAGCTTTGGTATCAGCGAAAACCGGATTGCCGCAGCGCGCTGGAACGCTGACTGGGCCGCACTGCTTGATTTTCAGATCGACCGCACGCGTGCTTTGATGCTCGAAGGTGCGCCGTTGGTTCGTCAACTGCCAGGACGCATGGGTTGGGAAATACGCCTCACGGTGCAAGGCGGGTTGCTCATCCTCGATAAAATCCGCCGTGTTCGCGGTGACGTTTTCCGGCATCGACCAATTTTAGGGTCGACGGACTGGATTTACATCGCACTCCGCGCATTCTCTATGTAAGAATCTCGGTAATCGAATCCCTGAGACGGCACATGAGCCCTGAAGAATATTGCCAGCAAAAAGCCGCCTCCAGCGGTTCAAGCTTTTACTACAGTTTTTTATTTCTACCCCCAAACCGTCGCCGGGCGATTACCGCGCTTTACGCCTATTGCCGCGAAGTCGATGACGTGGTCGACGAATGCCAAGACCCGTATATTGCCGCAACAAAACTCGCTTGGTGGCGTCTCGAACTGGATCACCTTTACGCGGGCAAACCGGAACATCCTGTTACCCAAGCCTTGCTTCCAGTTTTATCTGAATTCAATCTGCCGCAGGAACAACTGTTAGAAATCATTGACGGCATGGAGATGGATTTACAACATTCACGCTATCCTGATTTCAAGGCGCTCTCGTTGTATTGCTACCGCGTAGCCAGTGTGGTTGGCCTACTGGCCGCTGAGATTTTTGGCTTCACCCATCGCCAGACCCAAAAATATGCGCATGACCTCGGGATGGCTTTTCAACTGACCAACATCATCCGCGATGTCGGTGAAGACGCTCGCCGTGGACGTATCTATTTGCCGCTCGACGAGCTCAAGCGCTTTGATGTTCCGGTGGCCGACATTCTCAACTCGCGCTATACGGAAAATTTCAAGAAATTGATGGCGTTTCAGATCGAACGCGCCGAACACTATTACACCCAAGCCATGAGCCAGTTGCCGAAAGGTGATCGCAAGACCCAGCGGCCAGGCCTCGTGATGGCGGCGATTTACCGTACGGTGCTTGACGAAATAAAGCACGATGGCTACCAAGTATTGAGCCAGCGCACTTCGCTGACCCCGTTGCGCAAACTGTGGATTGCTTGGCGCACCTGGATCAAGGGTTAAAACCATGGCCCAGCTCAGAGTCGCGGTTATTGGCGGCGGCTGGGCCGGCTTAGCCGCCGCCGTTGAACTCAGTTCGGCTGACGCCAAAGTCATCGTCTTTGAAGCCGCCAAACAGATCGGTGGCCGCGCCCGTCGGGTCGAGATTAACGGCTACGCCCTCGATAACGGTCAGCACATTCTAATAGGCGCTTACCGCGACACCTTGCGGCTGATGCAAAAGGTGGGGGTCGATACCACACAGCGACTCAAACGGCTTCCTTTGGAGCTGAACTATCCCGCAGCCGGTTTCCGCATCAAACTGCCGCAACTGCCCGCCACCTTGCACCTTGTGCTCGGGCTGCTCGGAGCTAAAGGTTGCACCCTGTCCGAAAAATTGTCGGCGATGTGCTTCATGCGCGCATTGCAAGCCAACCACTATCAACTGACAAACGACGGCACCGTCGCCGAGCTGCTTAACCAGCACCAACAACAGGGCAAGTTGCGCCGGTATTTGTGGGAACCGCTCTGTCTTTCGGCACTAAATACCGCACCTGAAATCGCCTCGGCCCAAGTCTTTGTCAATGTCCTGCGCGAAAGCTTGGGCGGATCGCGAGCCGCGACCGATCTGCTGCTACCAGCAACCGACTTGAGTGCTGTTTTCCCTGACGCGGCGGCCCGCTTCATCACCGCTCATGGCGGCGAAATCAGATTGTCTACGCGGATCGCAAGCATCGAAACCGACCTGCAGATCAATCACGAAAAATTCGATCATGTCGTTCTGGCTTGCGCGCCGCAACACACTTCGGCTTTATTGTCCAAAATAACAGAAACCTCGGGTATCGCTGCGCTACTGGAAACCTATGTCTATGAACCAATCGCCACCGTTTATCTCGGCTACCCGCCAGAAGTCACTCTACCCAGCCCGATGACCGGGCTAGGGTGCAATGAATACGCGTGTCTGGGGCAATGGGCTTTTGATCGCGGGGCGCTCAACGGGCAGCATGGCGTAATCAGTTTTGTCTTAAGCGCCAGTGGCAACTGGGTGCAGTGCGACGACAAAACGCTGGTCACGACACTGCACCACGAACTCGAAAAAACGCTCGGCAAAACACTTTCTCTACCCCTCTGGCATCAAGTTATCCGCGAACGCCGTGCGACCTTTTCGTGCCGTATTAACCTACCCCGACCGTCGGCGCAAACGCCTCTGCACAGGCTATGGCTTGCCGGTGACTATGTCTGTGCCGAGTATCCGGCAACACTTGAAGGGGCGATTCGCAGTGGCATTACAGCGGCAACGGAGCTGCTCAAGCACAAACCAATCGGCGGGGCTTGAGGCATCCATCGGCATCCATCTCACCGAGGCCAAGTAAGC
>CAIWVX010000450.1 GCA_903916205.1 uncultured beta proteobacterium | reverse complement strand
AGATCCAGGATTCGAGGGATTTGTCTTTGGGGGTGAGTGGCGATTTGTTGCCGAAAGCCAAACCTGATCCCATGTCGCTGATCTGGGCCTGTGGACGACTCAATGTCTCGCCGGCTAAGGCTGTATTTATTGGCGATTCGGTCAATGATTTTCGCGCCGCACGCGCCGCAGCTTGCCCGGTTTTCCTCTTGCCTTATGGCTACAACGAAGGCCGGGATGTGCAAGAACTCGATTGCGATGCTATAGTTTCCTCTATCGAAAATGCCGCGCAACGCCTCAATTACTGCCCTTAACTCGCGTATGAAACCACACCATCACAGCCTGCATCTTGAGCCCTTATTCTGGGCGGAGGCCTGGCCCTGGCGTCTGTGCCAGTAAGCTTGTTACGTAGCGGCAGGCGGCGAAGCTCGCCGCGCCTTTTTGCAGTATTTGCGTGTGGAGTTTGTTATGACTGAATCGTATTTCAATCGGTTGGCCGCTGAAGGCTATAACCGCATCCCCGTCACCCTTGAAACCTTTGCCGACCTCGATACCCCGCTTTCGATTTATTTAAAACTGGCTAACGGCCCGTACACCTATCTGTTGGAATCTGTACAGGGTGGCGAGCGTTTTGGCCGTTACTCGATCATTGGATTAACCAGTCCGACGCGCCTTGTTGTCAATGCCCATCAGGTTTTGGTGCTGACCGGCAACCGCATCGCCGAGCGTGAAGACGACACCAATCCGTTGGCGTTTATCGGCAAATACATGAAGCGCTTTCGTGCCGCGCCATCGACAGGTTTGCCGCGCTTCTGCGGTGGTCTGGTCGGCTGTTTCGGTTATGACACCGTGCGTTACGTTGAAACCAAGCTGACGCGGACGGCCAAGACCGACGAACTCGGTACGCCTGACATCGTGTTGCTGCTTTCTGAAGAGATTGCCGTCGTCGACAATCTTTCCGGCAAACTAACGCTGGTCATTTATGCCGAACCCGGCGTGCCGGGGGCTTACCAGAAGGCGCGAATCCGCTTGAAAGAATTGCTCGCTAAACTGCGCGAACCCGCCATCATCCCGAGCGAAACACCGAAAACCTCGCAAGCCGCTGTTTCCCTGTTCGGTGAGGCCCATTTCAAGCAGGCGGTACTCAAAGCCAAGCGTTATATCACCGAAGGCGACGTCATGCAGGTTGTCCTCTCGCAGCGTATGAGCAAGCCTTTCAGCGCGAGTCCGCTGGCGCTTTACCGCTCGCTACGCTCACTCAATCCGTCGCCGTACATGTTTTATTTTAATTTTGAAGATTTCTACGTCGTCGGCGCTTCACCCGAAATTCTCGTGCGTCTTGAAGGCGATACCGTGACTGTGCGACCGATTGCCGGCACCCGCAAACGCGGCGCTTCGTTTGAAGAAGATCAGGCGCTCGGGGCCGAGTTGCTCGCGGATGAGAAAGAACGCGCCGAACACGTCCAACTGCTTGACCTTGGACGCAACGATGCCGGTCGCGTATCGCAGGTCGGCAGTGTCAAACTCACCGAAAACATGATGATCGAGCGCTATTCGCATGTAATGCACATCGTTTCTAACGTTGAAGGCAAATTACAGCCGGGACTTAGCGCGCTCGACGTGCTCAAAGCCACCTTTCCAGCGGGAACCGTCTCCGGTGCGCCCAAGGTGCGGGCGATGGAAATTATCGACGAGCTTGAACCGATCAAGCGAGGTATCTATGCCGGTGCCGTCGGCTACCTCGGTTTTCAGGGCGACATGGATTTAGCCATTGCCATCCGTACCGCCGTGATCAAAGACGGCCATCTCCACGTCCAGGCCGGTGCTGGCATCGTCGCCGATTCTGACCCGTCATCCGAATGGCAGGAAACCGAAAACAAGGCGCGCGCCGTGTTGCGCGCCGCAGAACTGGCTGAGCAGGGGCTTGATACACGGATTGATTAACGCAATGAAACACAAAAACTCGGGGCGATTCGTCGGGGAACCATGAGTGCAACATCCCTTCTATCCATTCCCTGATGGAGCGTGTTGGCGGGTTGCGACTTCTCCTGCAATTGACGCTCATCAGCGTTTCATACCTCATTGGACAAGGCGAACAGTTGCAGGGGATTGTTGATTGCGGTTAAATGAGCGGCTTGTCGATTTAATGCTTATTTGCTAGGGAGTCTAGGGAGAAACAATGAAGATCAATATTGAACGCCTTGGTCTGGAAAATGTTCCAGTTGATCCTGAAACCGTATTTACCTTCCCGCAAGGACTCGCGGGTTTTGAAGATAACAAACGCTTCAAGATTTTTTACGAGGAAGGCAAAACTACGGTTTTCTGGTTGCAATCACTGGATGATGCCGATGTGATGTTCCCGATTGTAGCCCCTGAAGTCCTCGATATTGAATACCAGATAGAACTTTCAGATGAAGACTGTGCGCTGATCGACTTGAGTAGCGTCGAAGAAGCGGTGGTTGTGGTGATCGTTTATCGCGACGACGCCGACGGCGGTAAAATCACCGCCAATGCCCGTTCGCCGGTGATCCTCAACTTGAATCGTCGAAAGGGAATGCAAAAGGTATTGCAAGTCATTCACCCCACCTTACTCTATCGCGCCCGTTAGTTTTTACGAGGCCGAATGATTTTGAGCGGGTCATCCCATTGAAAACGCCATTCGAGTACCATCGAAAATAGACCGAGGAAACGTCATGCAAAAAAGCCGGTTAAAGTACCTCCAACTGCTGTCGGAAAAATACCCGTCAATTCAGGCGGCCTCGACGGCGATCATCAACTTCTCTGCCCAATTGCAACTCCCCAAGGGTACCGAACACTTTCTTTCTGACATTCACGGCGAGAACGAAGCTTTTCAGCACGTCGTCCGCAATGGGGCCGGGTCGATCTCGCGCAAGCTCGATGAAATGTTTGCCAATTCAATGTCAAAAATTGAACGCCGTAAGTTGGCTACACTCATCTACTACCCCGAACTTAAAACCCCACTGATGCTCCAGTCAGTCACCGACAAGGATGAATGGAGTCGGCTAACCCTAGTTCGTCTGGTCAAATTCAGCCGCTCGCTCAGTGCCAAATATCGCCGCGAGACAATCAGAAATCTGCTGCCCAAGCACCTCCGCGAAACCATCGAAGAACTCCTCTACGACCAAGAAATGGTAGAGCACAAGGTGGCGTACCACCAAAACCAGATTGACACCATCATCTCAACCAACAGTACGCAGGATTTCATCATCGGCCTGTCTGAATTGATTCAGCGACTGGCCGTTGAGCGACTGCACATTATTGGCGACATCTATGATCGCGGCCCGGGAGCACACCTCATCCTTGACGACCTCATGGAACATCACCAGGTCGACATTCAGTGGGGAAATCACGATATTTTATGGATGGGCGCGGCGGCTGGCAGTGAAGCCTGTATCGCCAATGTCATCCGTTTTTGTTTGCGCTACGGCAACATGGAAACGCTCGATAACGGCTATGGAATCAGCCTTCTCCCACTCGCCTCGTTCGCACTTGAAACTTACAAAGACGACCCATGCACATTGTTCGCCCCCAAGATTTCGGCTGACAGCGCATTCACCAGCCAAGAAAAAAAGCTGATGTCGCAAATGCACAAAGCCATCGCGATCATTCAATTCAAGCTGGAAAGCCAGATCATCAAAAATCGCCCGCATTACCAGATGCAAGAGCGCTTACTGCTCGAAAAAGTTGATTACAGCAAAGGGGTAATCACGCTGGATGGGATTGAGTATCCACTGCTTGACACCTTTTTCCCCACCATCAATCCTAAAAAACCCGACGTCTTGACCGACGAAGAACAGGCGGTCGTCGACAAACTCAAACTCTCCTTCCTCAACAGCAAAAAACTTCAGCAGCACGTCAGATTCCTTTTTTCCAAGGGCAGCCTCTACCTGATTCATGACGGCAATCTGCTCTATCACGGCTGCATCGCCATGAACGACGATAGCGAATTCATGAACTTCAATGTCGATGGTAAATCCTTTTTCGGCAAAGAGTTCTTAGACCGCTGCGATCTTCTTTCACGCCAAGGCTATTTTGCCAGCGACAAACCAACCCTCAAAAAATACGGCATGGACGCCATGTGGTTCCTATGGTGCGCCCCACAATCCCCCTTGTTCGGCAAAGACAAAATGGCCACCTTCGAGCGCTATTTCATTGCCGACAAAGTTACACACAAGGAGAACCGCAACGCCTACTACACCCTGCGCGACGACGAAGAAAACGCCATCAAAATTATGAAAGAGTTTGGTATGAATCCTGACCAAGGCTGCATCATCAATGGTCATGTCCCGGTCAAAGTGGCCAAGGGCGAGCGTCCGATCAAAGCCAATGGCAAGCTGATCGTCATTGATGGCGGCTTCTCAAAAGCCTACCAAAAAGAAACGGGCATTGCCGGATATACACTGATTTCCAATTCGCGCGGCTTATTACTGGCGGCACACCAGCCCTTTGAAAGCACACAGAAAGCCGTTTCCGAAGAATTGGACATCGACACGGTCACAGAAATAATTCACCAACACCCTTTCAGAATGAGAGTGCGTGACACAGATCGTGGGCGCGAGATGCAGGAAAAGATCGACGAATTAGGCGAGCTACTGCTCGGCTATCGAGAAGGCTTCATCAAGGAACACTAAAGCCGCCATTCTCGTTGTAAAAATCAAGCCACGTTACAGACGCTCAAAATGAACGGTGCGCAACGCTTCGCGTTTCACACCCTACGTCTGGGTAGCGGCGACTCAGCTAGGACGGCCCGTAGGGTTTGCAAACCAACGGTTTGCGAACGCGGT
>CAIWVX010000449.1 GCA_903916205.1 uncultured beta proteobacterium | reverse complement strand
AACCTCACTTGCCACAAAGAATCTCGAACGAAATTCGGTCGGGTACGAAATCAATCCGGAGTTTATCGAGATTGCCAAACGGAAGCTCAACACCAAGCAGCCCGATTTTATGGGCACGGAGTACGAGTTTCTGCACGACACAGTCAATGGCGATGTTGCCGCAGCCATTGAGCAGTTGCCCTACCAGTTCAAGGATCCCCACAAGCTCGACAAAAAAACCGATCCCCGAAAACTCACCTTTGGCTCCAAAATTGAGAAGGAGAGCGAGGCAGAGCGCGAAGAGTTTTTCACGGTCAAGGAGATACTCAGCCCCGAAAAAGTGAGGTTATCCAACGGGTTGACGGTAAAACTGATCGGCATCAAGAGCGAACCCTTCACGCACGACAAAGCGGTTGGCTATCTGACCGATAAAATCAAGGGAAAGCGTATCTTCCTGAAGTATGACAAGCTGAAACATGACGAAGAAAACGTCCTGCTCTGCTACCTCTATCTGGAGAACAAGACCTTTGTCAATGCGCACCTGATCAAAAGCGGGCTGGTCGGGATTGACAGCAGCTATGAGTACAAGCAGAAGTTGAAGTTTCTAACCTTATTGGAAAAAGTCAATGGCTAAAGAGTGGATTCTGAACAGCGTGATGAATCGCTTTCAGCTCAATTTCAAGAGAAATGTCGGGCCCACCTCCGAGTCTATCAGGAAGTGTGCTCCAAAAACCGTTGACGAGTGGCGCGACTATTACTTCTCGAACGTCAAGCCTGAAGAGCATATCACGGGGTTGGGGAGGAAGCTCTATGTCAAAATAACAGAGGTAATTGAGGCTGAAGTTGCTTGCAGGTTGGGAGTTTTTTTGGAATTGAACTATTTTTTCCCTAAAATCAGATAGAAGTGTTTGTAAAAGAGCAACAGGTGGCGTATTTCAGATTTCTGTTAATGATAGTCTAATATCTTATAATATGGTAGTTGATCCTACAGATGGCTAACCTTTTATGTAATAAGTGTTAGTTAGTTCTCACGTCTTATTTTTTTTGAGCGCCACTTTTTTCAAATAGTTAAAAGTGGCGTTTCGTATTTCATGCCTCAATGGGTCAGCATTTTGTTACATCGCATAATATTATGCAGGCTTGATCATTGCCGATGAACTTACTCTGCCGATAGTCCGAGCATCCATCGCCCCATGCTATTGGTTACGAACCAAAAGACATGATCAAGATAAACACTGATTTTGCGATTTTAAGCAGTTTGCGGCTTTTTTTGATTTGGCAATCAGTTTGTGATACATTTTTCATTTTTTCAGATCCCATATTAAGGGTGGCCATGAATAATCGGAAAATTGAAATATCATTTGATTTATTCCTGAATTTTGAGTGACATCTCGATTTTTTTCTGAAATTGGTTGAACAAAGAGTTTACATTCTTTTATAAATAAATTGGCAGGAGATTAGTGTGCTTTGCTCGTAACGATTAAATAGTTTTTTTCAAGTAATTGTAAAAAAGTAAATAATGATACAAAAAGTTACTTTTCAAGAAGCATATACTTATTTAAGAAAAAACAATGAAGAGATTCAACTTGAATTAAATTTATTGAAGAATAATTGTTTAAATAATAGTGATAGCAATTTATCTAAAATATATTTAATAAAGCATAGAGTTAAAGAGCCTGAAAGTGTTTATCTGAAAACTAAAAGAAAAGATAAGTCGCTTGATCAAATCTATGATTATGGTGGTTTAAGACTACTTTGTCTATTTGAAGAAGATATTTTTGCTGTTCATATGGATTTTATGAATATGCTTAAAAACAAGGATTATCAGTTAAAATGTTGCTCAGCATATAATTGGAATGATTCTTCAATGGAATCGCTTAAAACCGAGATTGACAAGTATTTTGATGGCTGTAAATTTGAGAAAATACGTCGATCATCAGGCTACAAGTCTGTCCATTATGTTATTAAACGCAATTCGAGTGCCTCTGTCTGGATAGAGGTTCAATTGAGAACATTGGTTCAAGATGTTTGGGGCGAGTTAGAGCATTCTATATCATACAAAAAAGGTGGAGTGCACCCTCATATCAAAAAAAGTTTTTATTTGTTATCACAAGATTTGTCAAATATAGAAAATTTGCTGAGTTACTTGAAGGAAGTAAATCAAAAAGAACATGCAGGAGAAGACTATTCTAATAAATTGGTTGTCCCAAAGTACTTTTTAAAGTATGAAAATAAAATATTGCCTGAGTTTAAATCAATTAATATAAAATTATATAATTGTTATGCAGAGTATTGGGCGATAATTGAATCGATTGATAATCAACTGATAAGTGTTGATTGGGTAAAACTAGCAAGAGCTAAATTAGATGATTTTAATAATCACCTTTCCGTGAGTCAATTAAAGGAAAATAAAGAGCTGTCTTACTGGATTGGCATGGAAAATGCTTTTTTGTTGTTTTGTGAGGCAAAGCATGAGGAAGCTTTGGATGCATACAAAATATTATTAATTCACTATAGTGAAAAATATTGTGTTCATTTTAGAATAGGAGAATTATATTATTTATTAGGGCATATCGAACAATCGTTATACTCTTTTGATGAAGCAGAGCGATTGCTTGTTTTAGAAGAGATAGATCATGTTAACTATTATAGAATAAAATCTAAACTAGCATATTATTATTGGTCTTTGGGTGATGAATATATTGATATTTCAGTAGCAGAGATTAGTGAGGCGGAAAAAATATACTCACAACATAAAAAATACTTTGATAAGTCTCAATATGAGCAATTAGTTAATAATATATGTTGGTATAAATTAGAACAATATATTGTCACATTGAAGAAACTTGAAGCAGAGGGAGTTGATTCTGAAGGAAATGATGAATTATTAAATAAATTAAACGTGACATATAGTGAATTGAAAACAGCTTATGCTGTTATTGATTCACTAATAAGAGAAAATAATTATGAATCAAGTAATTTGTTAGATACTGCGGCCTGGTATTGTTATTGGGAATACAAGAAAAATAATGATACGGTGTATTTAGCAAAAGCTAAAGAATATGCACTATCTATTAACCGCAAAAAAGCCCTTACTTCATATCCTTATAAAAGCTTTAAGACACACATGAATCATATTCAGACAATTATGAGCGCCAAATAGAAATAGTTGATTATGTGGGTGCATGTTAAGAAAAACGTAAACAAGAGGTGTGCTTCTGAGCGTTTGGTAAGAAAATCATAACATCTCTAACGCCCTGAACGGCTTCGACACCCTTAAATAATTCTCAAGCAGCAATCGGATTTAGTCAATCTTGTGCAGCAGCACCGCCACCATCCCAGCCAACAAAGCCCCCACCGCTGCCCAATAATCGCCATTCCCGTAAATCCCGCCCGTGCGCTTGCAATCAAAGCAACTATTCTGTAAATAAACACTCCCGGCATCTTCATCAAGAACGGCCCGGTAATATCCGGTCATTCTTTTGTGCATTCAAGAGTTATACGCTTTATTGCTTGTGGATGCGGGGGGACTCAAACTGAACGTAGTGTAAAGTTGCAGAAGGGGTGGTGAGAGCGTGGATTGACAAGTTGTTCTTTCTAAAAGATGTCGCCAGTAAAAACGGAAGCATACTATAAGAGCACCTGCAAATCCAAAGATGTAGTACAACGGTCATGTTAATTGTTATCTCTTGATTCAGGCTGGGATGAGATGATAACTTATTGACTTTAAATCCCTTGCTGCCGCAGAGGTAGCAGGTGACGTCAACTTCGGCTGACGGTTCGGTGAAGGGGAAAAAGCTTGGGCGGAACCCTAAGCGAATATCGATTAAAACCGCCCTTTTTACGAGGTGTCCGAACTAATTCGGGGAACAGTCGGGTCTCGCCTTCACTACGCAGTTCATGCATATATTCGAACAGACCTAAATCGACTAACACTGGATGGATTGGAACTGATCTTACGCTGGCCTTATTCTTCAATTTCTTTTCGAGCTTAGTGTTGATATTAAATACCCAGACACCGTGAGGGCATTCAATGTCATCCAGATGTAATTGACAAATTTCGTCCAATCGCAGCCCACTATAGACAGCAATTAACGGCGTAAAAAACTGATGCGGTTCAAGCCGGGATCTAAGAGATTTATGCGATGTGCTGTGCTGCGTAAACATTTCATCATGGAAAATAGTATCTAACTGAGCAGTTGTGAAGGGTAAGCGCGGAGCTGCGTCGTCCACGGTTGATAATTGCTGATCCGCGAAAGGATTTGTCAAAGTTCGATCCTGAGTAAAGCACCATTCCCAGAGAGCTTCAAATTGGGTGATGTAACTATTCAGCGTCGATATTTTTGGAAACTTGATTTCCTCACATTCCTTGCCTAATTTCTGTAATTTGAGCATTTCATTGACGCGTTTTTCGGTAATTGGCACACATTCAGAAAGTGAAAGACCTCTATATATCTTTGTATGTTTACGAAGTAATGGTGTTTGTCGTAACACACCGATAAACTTAGCAGCTTTATCGCGGCTTATAGTTGACATAGCAACATCACCGAAGTAGTCGATAAGCAGATCTAGAATGGCCCGTAAATTTTGATGACTGTCGAAAGTTAATTCGCCTTTCCCCTTTTTTTCAGCGCAATAGCTGATGATGCGTCCTTGAAGTGTTAATTGTTGAGGGGGTTCAGCAGAAACCGGAGGGAACTGACGCAAATCGGGAACAACTGGAGGCGAAGAAGCAATTTGACGATGACCTGGATATAGCAACATATGCTCTTCAACCGTCATCTCGCGTTCCTGATACGGTCGCCCATGCCGGTCAACAAGGTCACGTACGATTATTTCCGACATGCCGGGCAATACAGGTTTCTTACGCCAAGTCATTGTTACACCCCGCATTGATGAGAACAATTGCTCAATTCCAAGCATTAAAAGTTGCGCGGCTTTTATAGCATGAGTGCGGTTATAAGTTGAAAGTGATTTTTTGATTTCACGCTTGCCAAGACGAGCCCGAAGATCTTTAGGTACAGATACACGCAGATAATATCCAAAAGGTGTGATTAACAAATGTTCAGCCACTGGCGACCTCAATGTTGTACTAGAGTTGTACCAGTAGAAAAACCGACCGTCGTAATATTTTATAAAACTATTTCAATATTAGATACTTATGCTGATGCTTGCCAACTCAAAACGATTTCATCTGCAAATGTTTTCTGGATTGATGTATAGTTACACTCCTCATCTGAAAAGGAAACCATCTATGAATCAACAGATCCATCGCACCGTCTGCCCCTACGATTGCCCCGACACCTGCGGTCTGCTGGTTGAAGTGGAAAACGGCCGCGCCATCAAGGTGACCGGCGATCCCGATCACCCCATGACGCGCGGGCTGCTCTGCCCCAAGATGCTGCATTACGGGCTTACGGTACACTCACCGCGCCGTCTGACTACTCCATTGTTACGCAGCGGAACCAAGGGCTCCGGCCAGTTCTCACCGATTTCCTGGGACGAGGCGATCAGACTCATTTGCGACCGCTGGCGGGTGTTGATCGCAGAGCATGGCGCCGAATCGATTCTCCCCTACTCCTACGCCGGCACCATGGGAATGGTGCAGCGCAATGCAGGTCATGCCTTCTTCCACAAACTGGGCGCATCAAGGCTGGAGCGCACCATCTGTTCGCCTGCCAAAGACGCCGGCTGGAAGGCCCTGATGGGTGATACTCCGGCAATTGATCCTGGAGAAATGGCCCAGAGCGACCTGGTAATCCTGTGGGGAATCAATGCCGCTGCAACCAGTATCCACGCCATGCGCGACGCACACGAGGCCCGGCGGCGTGGCGCACGGTTGCTGGTTATTGACACCTACCGCACACCCACGGCTGATGCGGCCGACGAAGCTTTCCTGGTCAAACCGGGGTGCGACGGAGCGTTGGCTTTGGCGATGATGCATGTCATGGTACGGGACGGGTCGGTCGATCGCGCGTTCATCGCCGCCAATGTGCTTGGCTTTGAACGATTCGAGAGTGAGATTTTACCGTACTGTTCCCCGGAGAGAATGGCCGAAGTCTGTGGGCTGCCGACTGAAATTATCGAGAAACTGGCCCGTGAGTATGCCGACGCAAAATCCCCCTTCATCCGTTTGGGAAGTGGCCTGACTCGCTACGGCAACGGTGCCATGACCGTCCGCACGATTTCCTGTCTTCCGGCGGTCAGCGGTGCCTGGCGTCATCCGGGAGGAGGCATCCTCTGCGGCACATCAACCGGTGCTGCGTTTCCAATGGCTTCAATCACCCGTGAGGATTTTATGCTGCAGCCAACTCGACTGGTCAGCATGAACCAGCTGGGGTCGGCTCTGAATGACTTGTCAGATCCACTTGTCAAGTCCCTCTACGTCTATCACTCCAACCCGGCCGCCATCGCTCCCGATCAGAATGCCGTGATTCGCGGCCTGGAGCGCGACGATCTCTTCACCGTCGTGCATGAGCGTTTTATGACTGATACGGCCCGCTATGCCGACATCGTGCTGCCGGCCACCTCCTCGCTGGAACATGCCGACCTGTACCGCTGCTACGGCGGCTACCACGCCCAGCGCTGCAGCGCAGTTATTCCGGTAATCGGTGAGTCGAAAAACAATTGGGAGGTATTCCGCCTGCTGGCTCAGGGAATGGAGTTGGACGAGCCTTTCTTTCATTTTTCAACCGACGAGCTGATCGAAATCCTGATCGGAGAGGAGAATCAGTGGCGGACAGCGGATATCAATCTTCGGCTGCGCCGGGGAGAGTCGGTCCAGATGACTCCAGCCTCTTCGCCCCGCTGCGACTGGAAAACGCCCTCCGGTCGAATTGAAATTCTGAACGATCGTGAACCGGAACCGCTGCCGCGCCTGCTGCCGACTCATGCGGTGCAGGACGGGTTTCCGCTGCGGCTGCAACCTGCTACAACACCTCTGGCGCTCAATTCATCGTTCTACGAGCAGGACGATCTGCGGCAGAAGCAGGAGTGCATGGTATTGATGATGAATCCGGTCGATGCCGGGCAGCGGGGGCTAACGGACGGAGATGCTGTCATTGCCTGCAATACATTGGGTGAAGTGGAGTTTACTCTGAGAATAACGGAGCGTATCCCAGCAGGAACTGTGGTCACCGAGGGGGTCTGGTGGAGTGAATTCATCGGTGGCGGACGCGGCGTGAATGCACTGACATCGCAACGCCTGACGGACGGCGGACGGGGGAGTACGCTGTACGATGTGGCGGTGGAGGTCAGAGGAGTTTAAACGGCATTATTTCGAAAAGATTGCGCTGCTGTTGTCCATGCCCAGCACCTCGGCAACAGCCTGGTAAACCTGCTTCAGCTTCTGATCATCAAGGCGCAGTAGCGGCCCTTCAATCAACCGCTTGTTGTCGATGGCGCGAAGTTGATCCACCAGCAGGTCAGAATCCTTGTGCAGCGTTCTCTGGGCAACCACACGCAGGCGGAGCGGTTCTGCATCGTCAACAAGGGTGGTGGTGAGGGGAATGATAAGTGTAGAGGGGTGTTCCGCATCCAGCAGCGCCTGATTCTGGATGATCAGCACCGGTCTGATCTTGCCCGGCTCCGTACCCCGCCCCGGATTGAGGTTGGCCAACCAGACTTCACCGTGATTACGCATGGGATGCGTTCTCAATCTGGTCAAATTCGGCATTAACCCGCATACTTTCGGTGCGCACCCGTAAGCTGATCTCCTTGAGTCGTGTACGGCGACGCTGGGCTGCAACGGAGGCGTTCATCTGTTCCAGCGCCTTGCGTACGTATGCGGCTCTGGGGATATGCAACTGTTCGGCATGGGAATCAACTTCGTGCAGTAGCTCATCCGGAAGGCGCAACGATAATGTAGTCATAAATGCACTCCTTTTTGTAGTACGTTATGAATACTATTGTAATTACACTTTGCCGTCAATTCAAATTAGCACCCCTGCTCTCTACCTCCGCCGCAGCACCCTCTTGTCACCCACCCGGATCGTTACCTTCTCGCTGTCGAAATGCTCCAGCAGCGGAATCAGGAACTTACGGGAAAGATTGCTTACGTCACGGAAATCGGTGGGGATGATCTCACCCTTCTCCTTCAGCAGAGCGACCAGTTTTTCCCGCAGCCCGCCCAGCGCAGTACTAGAATAAAACAGGTCTGCAGATATGCGTACCACTGAACCGCTCCTGACCAGCAGAGAAAGGTTATCGCGGACAGCCTTTTCGTCGCAGCGGAAGCGCTCCATGATCTCCTTCACCGTGGGCGGCTCGATCCCCCCTTCAAGAATAAACTGTTCCATCTTTCCCGAAAGCTCTTCCGCCTGGCCGGATTTTCGAATCAAAGACCCAGCCGGTTTGACGATATCCCGATCCGGCACGACCAGACCATCCTTTTCCAATGTCGTCAACAGGGGGGTGAAAAAACGCCCGTCACTCCGTTTCGGCAGACGGGTTTTGAGCTCTTCCTTGCCCATACCGCCTTTGAGCGGGTTGGCATCCAGATATGCCAGCAGCTCATGTGTCAGCTGCTGTTTGAGAACATCGCATGACTGGCTGGAGAGATACATCTTCGGCTCGCGCAGCATCTGCACGGTTTCTCCACACCCCAGCAGCGCAGACAGGGAGGAGTCCACCGTCTTACGGGGCAGACCGCTGCGCAGCAGGATGTCCTCATGCGTGATGCCTGACAGCAGGCTCTGGCTGATGATCAGGCTGATGGTGCGTTGTTGATCCTCCTGGCCGAACGCCTCCAGCAGCTCAAGCGCTTCGCTGTTTCTGCGACGGCGACGCGGCGGGAAAGGGTCGAGAACGATGCCGCCGCCAACCGTGGTGGCCGGCGCTGAAATGCGGATGATGTAGCTGTCACCGGAGAGCAGCAGGGCCGGTTCTTTCAGCCGCAGCTGCACGAGAGCGCTATCACCCGGCTTGAGTGTGTCGCGATCAAGCAGGATCACCTGGGACGGCACCTCGTAGGTTGCCGAGTGCAGACGCACCGTGGTTCGGTGTTTCAGCTCGCGGGGCGCTGATGCAAGGTAATCCAGCCGTACGTCTACCGCACGGGTTGAGCGGAACACGCCGCGCGGCACGACCACATTGCCGCGATGGGCCTCGTCCAGGTCGATGCCCTGCAGATTGACCGCCAATCTTTGTCCGGCCTGCCCCGATTCTGATTTTAAACCGTGGGCCTGAATGCCCCGTACACGCCCTTCCCGCCCGGACGGCAGCAGTTCCAGCTCATCACCGACACGGATTTCTCCCGACAGCAGCGTACCGGTTACAACTGTTCCGAAACCGGCAACCGTAAAGGCGCGGTCCACCGGCAGGCGGAAATATCCCTCACGACGTTTTTCTGCAGCGTTAACAGCCAGACGGGCAAGTTCCGACCTGAGCTCTTCCAGCCCGGTGCCGCTGCGGGATGAAACCGGGACAATCGCTGCGTTTTCCAGGAAGCTGCCGGCGACAAAATCACGTACCTCTTCAGCCACCAGCTCCAGCCAATCCCGTTCCACCATATCGCTCTTGGTCAGCGCCACCAGGCCGCTCCTGACATTCAGCAGGCGCAAAATATCCAGATGCTCCCGTGTTTGCGGCATGATGCCTTCGTCTGCTGCGATCACCAGCATCACCAGATCCATGCCCCCCACACCGGCAACCATGGCGCGAACAAATTTTTCATGCCCGGGCACGTCAACAACGCCGAATTGAATTCCCCCCGGCAGTTCCATATGTGCAAAACCGAGCTCGATCGTGATCCCCCGGGCTTTTTCCTCTTTCAGCCGGTCCGTATCGATGCCGGTCAGAGCCTTAACCAGTGATGTCTTGCCGTGGTCGATATGTCCGGCGGTGCCGAGAATTAAATGTTTCATTCAGATGCCCTTCCTGCTGAAGCGGTAACCGACACCACGTACCGTCTGGAAATGGATCGGATGGGCGGGATCCGGCTCGAAATATTTTCGCAGCCTGACGATGAAATTGTCCAGCGTTCGGGTTTCGGTGTCATTGGCATAGCCCCAGACGGATTGCAGCAGCTCACCACGCGGAATCGTCGCACCTTCTTTCCGGAAAAATACAGACAGGACGCGCACTTCCATCTCCGTCAGATCAATTTCTCCCTGAGCAGTACGAGCCCGATAGGAAAGCAGAAAGACCTCGTTTGCACCAAACCGGTACCCCTCTTCCACCGGTTCGGGGCGATACCAGGAGGAGCGCCGCAGCATCCCCTTGACCCGCAGCAGGAACTCCACCAGGTTGAATGGTTTGGCCAGATAGTCGTCGGCACCGTTTTCAAGCCCCTCCACCCGGTCGCTGTCTTCGGATCGCGCCGACAGCATCAGGATCGGCACCCGCGGATCAAGTTCCCGGACGGCCCGGCAGATCTGGAAACCGTCCATACCCGGCAGCATCACATCCAGGATCACCAGGTCGAAATGTTCAACCTCCAGATCTTTCAGTGCCCGTTCTCCGGACTCGAAATGGCTGACCCGACAACCTTCCTCCTCCAGGTTGAAACAGATGCCGCGCGCCAGATGAATTTCATCCTCCACAAGCATGATATGGGGCTTTTCGCCATGAACAATCATTGAGCCACCGGGAGCGAAATGGTAAACGTGCAGCCCCGGCCAAGGCCGTCGCTGACGACTGATACCGAGCCGCCACTGCCGCGCACGACCGTATCGACGATGTACAACCCCAGTCCGGTGCCCCGGATATTTTCGCCTGCGGGGTGTACGCGGTAGAACATATCAAAGACCTTCTTCAACTCTTTTCTATCCAGTCCGCGACCCTTGTCCTGGACTGTCAAGAGCGCAGAACTGCCATCACTTACGAGGCCTGCGGCAATGTCGGGACTCCCCGGCGAATACAGCACGGCATTTTCAAACAGATTGCGCAGCACCATACCCATCTCCTCCGGGTCGACCAGCACCTTGACGGCAGCCTGGGCCTCAAGGGTCAGACTCCCCCCCTGGGGCAGATTGGCTCGTTCCCGCTCCACATACTCTTCCAGAAGCATCGTGAGATCAGTCAGGCGGCGATCGGTGGACTTGCGCCGTTTCTCCAGCCGGGCGGCCATCAGCAGGTTATTGATCAGGTAGTGCAGTCGATCGGTGTCTGCCAGCATGGTTCCCACGAATGCGTCAAGCTTATCTTCCGCCGGACGACGCAGACGGATTGTCTCAAGGTGGAGCTGGATCGAGGCCAGCGGCGATTTCAGCTCATGCGTAACCTGGGATATGATGTCGCGCTGTTTGCGGTACAGGTTGGATTGCCGGTTCCAGTAGACAAAAAGAACGTACACCCCGACCAGAATAACCACCAGCATGGCCAGACCTTCAACCATGACCGGCCAGTTGAAACCGGTGCCGAGCAGTTCCGGTCGGTATTTTTCAGCCAGTTCCCGAAACTCGCGGTGTTTGCCGACATACCAGTAGATCCAGAAAATCACCAGGGTGATCCAGACCAGTTGGATGGCAATCAGAGCCATGACCGGGTGAAATATGGTACGAAGCAGTCGCATGTCGCCTCAACAACCTGATTTTGTAATGTTATTTGCTTGCGCCGGTTTGAAGCGTACCCTGCGGCATTGAGTTCTTGCCTGAAAGGACGCTCTTCTGTTATAAATGCCGGACGTTTTCAGTGCAATAAGAAGTAATCGGAGAGACCAGCCCATGCCAAGTTTTGACTTTAAGCGATTGAACCGAACCCTGATCATTTACCGCGTAGTCCAGGGTCTGCTGATGTGTCTGCTTATCTACGTGGCGTTTATTTTTCAAAATAATTTCAGCATGATGGGTAAACCTGAAAAATTCATGGCCAGCATCATTGCAACCATTGCCATCCAACTGCTGCTGCTCTATCCGATTTACCGGCTGGCATGGCGGGATGCGGGTGTTGAAATCGAAGGCAGCACGATCGGTCTCTCCAAGGAAGCCCAGACCGCCTTGCGGAAAAAACGTTCACTGGGCGATCTTTGGAAATTCAGCGCAGTTGGCTTTTTTCTGGCATTTGTAACCATGGTGCCTGATTCCAAAAAAGCAGCCGGCGCTTCTCAAATACTGGCCATAATTATTTTCTCTTTCCTGCTGATGTGCCTGACCTATTACCAGTGTTTCAACTTCAGTGCAAAGAAACGGATGAAATCCACGTAGGGGCAATCCGGTCGGTCGCCCAATCCGGGCGAGGCATTGCCTCGCCCCTACAAACTTTTAAAAAACTCTTCCATTTTTTTGAATACTTCGTCAGAACTTCCCCGCACCAGCTCCGTATCCGGCAGCGACCTCAGAAATTTTTTGCCGTAGTTTTTTGTGACAACCCGCCGATCCAGAATCAGCACCGCTCCCCGGTCATCACGACTGCGAATCAGGCGGCCAAAACCCTGGCGAAACTTTATGACCGCCTGAGGCACTGAAAACTCGCGGAACGGATCGCCGCCGTCAGCCTCGATCTTTTCCGAACGGGCCTGCTGCACCGGTTCGGTCGGCACTTGAAACGGCAAACGTGCGATAATAACCAGCCGCAGCGCTTCCCCTTTCACATCAACCCCCTCCCAGAATGAGTCGGTACCGAACAGCACGGCATTATGGTCTTTGCGAAAATGAGCCAGCAAGGTATGCCGGTTGGTATCGCCCTGTTTGAGTGCTGTCAGTCCCATTCGGGCCAGTTCCGGCGACAGGGACGAATAGACCTTGTTCAGCAGTTCGTATGATGTGAACAGGATGAAAGCCCCTCCCCTGGCAATGGCTACAGCCCGGAGAATGTGCTTTTCCAGCGCCTCACGGAAGCCATGGCCGGTTGGTTCGGGCATGTCGTCCGGCACGGCAGCAAAAACCTGCGCGGCATAGTCAAAGGGTGATGCCAGGAACAGTTCGTTCAGTCGCGTCTTGGGGAGCAGGGCGAACCCGGTGCGTTTTTTCAGGTAGCTGAATTCTCCCCCGACTGTCAGCGTTGCCGAAGTCACAATGATAGTTTTGAGTTTGTCCAGCACGGCTTCCTTGACCTGGCCGGAGATATCCAGCGGAGCGGCACAAAGCCGGGCCTGCACACCGTGATGATTTTTTTTCGATTCGATCCAGCGACAGTACCCCTCGGCATCGCTGATAAAAAACAGGGCGGTGTCGGCCATGGACTGCAGACGCCCCTCAATACCGGAGGTATCGAGCAGCTGATCCGCCAGTTTCTCGCGCAGCTTTTCCGGCAGATCCTCGCAACGCCGCACCAGCGTACGCAGCGCCGATGTGTAGTCATTAAGGGCATCTGACAGCGCTTTGAGCCGCTGACGGCACTCCTGCCAGAATGCCGTGCTGCTGACGGCCGGTGTTATACGCAGCTTCTGTTCACGGCCGGGTGCGGCACCGGCATCATGCTCCAGCGAAATGGCCAGCCAGTCCATGGTCTGCTCGGTCAGCTGCTCCAGATCGCGTGTTTTCGGCAGCAGATGACTCTCCAGAAGACCGGACAGCTCCATATAGAGCCCTTCCCGCGATTCCGGCAGGTCACGGGTTATTCTTGCGGAGATGATTGTCAGCAGTCCGGCTCGATTGGCCTTCTGGGGAACCAGGCGGTGCAGCTGTTTGATGATCCCGCCGCGGGTGATAACTTGTGACAGATGGCTGGTGGCCACATCCTCCAGGTGATGCCCCTCATCGAAAATCAATCGGCTGAAGGGGGGCAGAATCGCCGTAGCATCGTAGCCGGTCTCCCGGCGCAGCACGATGTCCGACAGCAGCAGGGCATGATTAACCACCAGAATTCTGGCGGCGGAGGCGTCACGCCGGGCACGGTAGAAAAAGCAGCGGTTGAAATGCTTGCAGCGTGAACGACTGCACTGGTCGGCCTCGCAGCAGACCTCCTCCCAGGTGGCGCCGCGCGGTGTGAAGGAGAGGTCGCTGCGGCAGCCGTCCTGACAGGCTTTGCTCCATTCAACGATGCTGGTCAGTTCGTGCGATGATTCATCCAGGAAGAGTGATGGTTCAGCCTCTACCTGCTCAAGCTTGCGCAGGCAGACATAGTTGCTGCGCCCCTTGACCAATACCGCCTTGAATTCAATCGAGGAGTTGCGGGCAAGGAAGGGGAGGTCCTTTTTGATCAGCTGTTCCTGGAGGTTGATGGTGTTGGTGGAGATAACGACCCGCTGGTTGTTGCGCACTGCCCACAGGATCGATGGCACCAGATAGGCCAGCGACTTGCCGGTACCAGTCCCGGCCTCGATCAGCGCCACCTTCTCTTTGTTGAACGCTTCCGCCACGGTCAGCGCCATGCGCACCTGCTCGTCGCGCTGCTCATATCCCTTGAGGTGCGCCATCATACCGTCCGGCGCAAACACACGTCCGATCTCATCCAGTGAGAGCAGTTCACCCTTCTGCTCCGTGTGCGGCGAGACAACCATGTAGCAGCGGCTGCAATCGTTGTCGATAATGGCGAAGCCGATGCCCTGATTGCCGCAGACCGAGGCGATATCCATATCCGCAGCCGATGGCTCGAGATCGCCGGAGGGGTGGTTGTGGACCACAATATCACCACATCCGGCACGGGTGATGATGGCCGGCACGGCAACCTTGCTGCCGCGGGCGATGGCCGCGGCTTCGCAGACGACACCGTCCACATTGCAGTGACCGACGAAGAAGACTTCGTTGCCCTTGGCCTGAGAAATTTCATGGCGCATCAGCAGCAGTGCGTCTTCGGTGAAGTGATTATTCATGGGTGCATCGGGTTAAACGTATCAATTATGGCGCCTCTGTCCGGTCATGTTTGCCTAAAAAGTATTGTCTTCTTTGTTCCTCAAAAAACTCACGAATGCCTGTTACAACGTTTCCATCCCGAGCTTCTTCAATGCGGTTTTGAACTTTTCATCAAACGTAACCATGACAGCTCCCTTGAACGTTTTTCCAGTTGCAGCTATCAGCGCATCACCAAAATCACCAATTTTTGAAGGCCATAAGGAGAGCAGTACACTGAAATCAGTCTGCTGATGCAGCTCAACTCCCGGCATGGCAACAAAGTCACGCAGCATGGAGTTGATGGTCTCTTTTGGGGTCCCGTACACCTTATCCATGACAAACACAAATTCGGCCAGAGTGAACTGATGACAGACAAGGATGCATTTCAATCGGGAGGCAGCTTCAAAAAGCGGTGCGACGATGTGCTGCTGGGCCGGGTTCCTGTCCGTGACGTAGGAAATAAGTGCATTGGTGTCAATAATGTATTTTTTCACCGGTACTTATCCGTACGGTCTCCGCGGGCTGTCGTGATATCAGCTGAAATATCGCCGACCCCGACCTTTACGCTGCCGCGATAGCCGAGAAAATTGTTATGTACAGGATGAACAACCACCTTCCCCTTTTCAACGACCCACTCCAATGCATCATTGATGCAAATGCCGAGCTGTTCCCGCACTGCCTTGGGAATGGTCGTCTGATATTTTACCGTCACCGTTGAATTCATGAAAACCTCCATCAGTATTCCTTACGTTTCAATGCTAATGTAAGGAATAACGATTGTCAAGCGCTCTTGACAGCCCTCCAGCATAGACTCAAAAACTCACCGTTCTAAATGATTGCCTGAATCCGCAACTCCATGCTACATAATAGCACCCTGCAGTAACCATTTCTGTCAAGGAGCCCGATATGTCCTTCCGCACAATCGAATGGCGTGACAACACCGTTATCATGATCGATCAGACCCGACTGCCCGGTGAAGAGATCTACAACACTTACACCGATTTTCAGTCCGTGGCCGAGGCGATCAAGGGGATGGTCATTCGTGGAGCCCCGGCCATCGGAGTGGCTGCCGCCATGGGTGTTGCTCTGGGCGCGCGGGATATCATCGCCGACACGCCGGAGTCCTTTTTTCGCCAGCTGGAAAACGTCTGCGATGTCCTGGCCCGCACCCGACCCACGGCGGTCAACCTGTT
>CAIWVX010000448.1 GCA_903916205.1 uncultured beta proteobacterium | reverse complement strand
CTGCCGGTGTTGATGGCCCTGATCGGCATTTGGAATACCAATTTTCTCGGTGCAACAAGCAACGCGGTTTTGCCGTATAACGAGTCACTCAAATATTTTCCGTCTTTTCTGCAACAACTTGAAATGGAGAGTAATGGCAAGTCCGTGAGCATGGACGGCCAAGGTCTCGACTACGCCACCTCTCCGATTATCTGGGGCGAGTTGGGTAATAACGGACAACATGCCTTTTTCCAGTTATTGCATCAAGGTAGACGTTTGGTGCCTTGTGATTTTATTGCGGCGGTGCGCTCAGATTATCCCTTGCCTGAACATCAGGAAGCATTGCTGGCCAACTGTTTTGCTCAAAGTGCCGCCTTGGCGTTTGGTAAAAATGAAGGCGAAGTACGCGATGATCTAGAGAAGATCCTACTTAATCCAGAAGCCCTGGCTGAAGCCATTCCGCAACGGGTTTTCCCTGGGAACCAACCTTCGTCGACGCTGCTACTGACCAGTTTGAATCCCGGGGTTTTAGGTTCTTTGGTCGCCCTTTACGAGCACAAGGTTTTTGTTCAGGGGTTAATCTGGGGAATTAATTCCTTCGATCAATGGGGCGTTGAGTTAGGTAAAGTGGTGGCTAACCGTATTTTGCCTGCGATTCATAAACCCCAACTAGGAAAAGACCTCGACGCGTCTACTCAAGGGCTGCTATCGTTCTGTAGAGAATATCTGCCATGATCGGTTTTAATTGCACGTCCAGCGTGTTTCAGATAAGGATGAATTGATGGTTACCACTGTTGCCACGACTCCGTTTCCTGGACAAAAGCCAGGAACTTCCGGCTTGCGAAAAAAGGTCAAGGTTTTCAGCCAACCCGGCTACCTTGAAAATTTTGTTCAGTCCATTTTTGACAACTTGAACGGTCATCAGGGGCAGACCTTGGTTCTTGGTGGTGATGGTCGTTACTTCAACGATGTTGCCATCCAGATTATTCTGCGTATGGCGGCGGCAGCGGGCTTTGGTCGCGTGCTGGTGGGCCAGAACGGGATTCTTTCTACGCCAGCGGCTAGTGCGGTGATTCGCAAGCGACGCGCTTTTGGCGGCATCATCCTGTCGGCGAGCCACAATCCAGGCGGCCCAGATGCTGATTTCGGCATTAAATATAACCTCGGAAATGGCGGCCCGGCTAACGAAACCTTCACTGATGCGGTTTACAAACGGACACAAGAAATCAGTATTTATCATCGAATTGATGCGCCGGATATTGATCTAGCTTGTCTGGGCGAATCGCTTATTGGCGAAATGAAAGTCAGCGTCATCAATCCGGTGAGTGATTATGCCGAATTGCTTGAATCACTTTTTGATTTTGACAAAATCTCAGCCCTTCTGGCGCGCGGCGAGTTTCGTATGCGTTTTGATGCCATGCATGCGGTCAATGGCCCCTATGGCAAGTTCATCCTTGAAGACCGGCTTGGCGCACCCGCTGGGACGGTCGTCAATGGTCTTCCTTTACCTGACTTTGGTGGCGGGCATCCCGATCCAAACCCGGTTTATGCGTCAGATCTCGTCGCCGCACTGGCTGACCCGGCCTCTGGATTATCTTTCGGTGCGGCCTCTGATGGTGATGGTGACCGAAACATGATTGTTGGCCGTAACTTCTTTGTCAGCCCCAGCGACAGCCTTGCCGTTATTGCCGCCAACTACGCGCTAATTCCGGCCTATGCCAAAGGTTTGGCGGGAGTGGCGCGCTCAATGCCCACCAGTTGCGCTGTTGATCGGGTGGCCGAATCGCTGGGCGTTCCGTGTTATGAAACGCCGACTGGATGGAAATATTTTGGCAACCTGCTAGACGCGGGCAAACTCACCTTGTGTGGAGAAGAAAGTGCGGGAACCGGCTCCAGTCACGTTCGCGAAAAAGATGGTTTATGGGCGGTGCTTTACTGGTTAAATATTCTTGCGGAGCGCAATGAAACGGTTCAGCAGATTGTACGTGACCACTGGCGACGCTTTGGCCGCAATTACTATTCACGGCATGACTATGAAGGTATCGAAACGGCTCGGGCGGAGCGCTTGTTTGACGGTCTTCGCCAGAAGCTGGGCAGTTTGCCTGGAAGCCAATTCAAGGGCTTGAGTATTAAGGCCGCCGATGATTTTAGCTATGTCGACCCGGTGGATGGTTCGCTGAGTGAAAAACAGGGTGTCCGTATTTTGTTCGATAATGGATCAAGAGTGGTCTTCCGGTTGTCTGGGACGGGAACCGAAGGGGCGACTCTGCGGGTGTACTTGGAGCGTTATGAGGCCGCTCCTGCGCGTCACGACATTCCCCTTCAAGAGGCCTTGTCGTCGCTTATCGAGTTTGCCGAGAGTTTGGCGAATATTGCTGAACTCACCGGAAGAATGAAGCCTGATGTAATCAGCTAAATTTGTTTTTTTAGGTGCGTGAAACCCCATTGTAGGTTAACAGGAGTATCCAGATATGATTGAAAGGCGCACTTTTCAGTTGCCTGCCCGCGCAGTGGCTTTGGTACTTGCCGGTGGACGTGGTAGCCGGTTATACGAGATGACGGATCGTCGGGCTAAGCCAGCCGTCTATTTCGGGGGCAAATTCCGCATTATCGATTTTGCTTTGTCCAATTGCGTCAATTCTGGCATTCGACGTATTGGCGTTGTTACCCAATACAAGTCACACAGTTTGTTGCGGCATTTGCAGCGCGGCTGGAGTTTCCTGCGTGGCGAAGTGAACGAATTCGTCGATTTACTTCCGGCGCAGCAACGGATTGACGAAGAAGCCTGGTATCGGGGCACGGCTGACGCGGTCTATCAGAACATGGATATTATTCAGACCTATCATCCGTCCCCCGATTACGTGGTGATCCTTGCGGGAGACCACGTCTATAAGATGAATTACGCCTCGATGCTGGTTGATCACGTTGAAAGCGGGGCGGAATGCACGGTGGCTTGTATTGAAGTACCGCACAAAGAAGCCTCTGGTTTTGGCGTGATGGCGGTCGATAGCAGTCATAAAATAACCGAATTCGTCGAGAAGCCGCTCAATCCGCCCGAAATGCTCGATAAGCCTGGTTTTTCGCTGTGCAGCATGGGGATTTACATTTTCAACGCCAAGTATCTCTACAGCGAACTTGAACGTGATATTGCCGATCCAACTTCCAGTCACGACTTCGGCAAAGACATCATTCCACGTGCCGTACAAAATGGGGTGGCTATGGCCCATTCCTTCAAACGAAGCTGTGTTCATGCGCCAGAAGAAGGGCCAGGCAAAGAAAATTACTGGCGTGACGCAGGAACCGTGGACGCCTACTGGGAAGCTAATGTTGACCTTACCGCCACCGATCCGGCCTTGAATCTCTATGATCGCAATTGGCCGGTATGGACGTACCAGCAGCAACTGCCACCCGCTAAATTTGTTCATAACCAAACCGGTCGCCGTGGCATGGCTATCGAGTCTACGGTGGCTGGTGGCTGTATTGTCTCAGGTGAAATCAATCGCTCGTTGCTGTTTTCAATGTGCCGCGTTCATTCCCATGCCAAAGTTGATTGGTCGGTGATTTTGCCGGATGTCATCATAGGCCGGGGGGCGCGTTTAAATCACTGCGTCATTGATCATGGCGTTCAAGTGCCGGACGGAATGGTTATCGGTGAGGATCCCGAAGAAGATGCCCGACGTTTTCGGCGGACGACCAATGGCATCACGCTAGTGACACGCCAAATGATCGAACGAATTACCGGAGATTAAGGATGCGCTTAAACAATGCGAATACTCCACGTCGCATCTGAAATTTTTCCGCTGATTAAAACCGGGGGCTTGGCTGACGTTATTGCTGCGTTGCCCCCAGCCCTAGTTAGACGCGGGTTTGACGTCCGGGTTCTGTTACCCGGCTTCCCCGGCATTCTCGATGGCATGATCGGGCTAAAGTCCGTAACCAAGATTGGCCCGATCTTTGGTGCGGCCGTTGTCTCGCTCCTTGTCGGACGTTTGCCGAACAGCGGAATTACAGCCTATGTGATTGACGCCCCTTTTCTTTATCGCCGCGATGGCAACCCCTATGTCGATGCCAATGGACAGGACTGGAGCGACAATCATCGACGTTTTGCTTTGCTCGGCTGGATCGCCGCGCACATCGCTTCAGGCGAACTAGCTCCTGATTGGTGTCCCGATGTTATTCATGCCCATGACTGGCATGCCGGGCTGGCTCCCGCGTATATGGCGCAGAATCCGGCCTTGCGGGTGGGGACTGTTTTCACCATTCATAACCTGGCTTTTCGCGGCATGTTCCCACTTGAGTATCACCCCGACCTTGGCCTGTCGATGCGTAAGCTAACACCGCTGGGAATTGAATTTCACGGCAAGCTTTCTTTCATGAAAGCCGGTCTGGTTTTTTCACAGAAAATTACAACCGTTAGCCCGACCTATGCGCGCGAAATTCGCACCTCGGAATTCGGTTACGGCCTAGAAGGCGTATTGCGTGATCGTGGCAACGACCTATCGGGCATTCTCAATGGCGTCGATTATGCCGTATGGAATTCAGAAGATACCGCCATTGCCAAACCTTATAACGTCGATAATCTCAAAGGAAAAAAAGCCTGTAAGCAAGCATTGCTGGCTGAGCTTGGCTTATCCAAAGGAAATACGGGGCCGTTGTTTGGGGTTGTCAGTCGGCTGACTTCGCAGAAGGGTATGGATCTATTGCTGGCGGCCTTGCCGGAATTACTCAAGGAAGGCGCTCAACTGGTTGTGCTGGGTACCGGAGACGGAGATATTGAAGCGGAAT
>CAIWVX010000447.1 GCA_903916205.1 uncultured beta proteobacterium | reverse complement strand
GCTTCAGCGGCTGCAACATCCGCAGCAAGTGTCACACCACGACAACCGTTTGCAGATTTAGCTATCTCTGCCATCTTATTAACGCTCTGCTCAATTGAAATTGCATCGCCCATTTCAGCGATGGCCAGTTTCAGTCGGTTTACATCTACTCCATTGTCGAACTGTTTAAAGACCGCAATTGCCTGACTTTACTTGACGAGCCTGATGCCTTCCTGCACCCGGAATGGCAGTTTGATTTTCTTCGGCAAGTTTTCGACATTACGGATGCCGCCGCCAAGACCAGCCATATTTTGATGAGCAGTCATAGTGCATCGACAATCACTAGTGCCAAAGATAGTGTAATTAATTTATTTGAATTCGACGGCGACAAAGTGGCGCTGACCAAGACAAACAAGGCCGATGTCATCAAATCGTTATCAGCCGGTTTAATCACGTTTTCCGAGAGCGAAGCGCGGCTGAATATTCAGCATGTTTTGAAAAATACGTCCGGGCCCGTGCTGTTCACAGAGGGCATTACGGACGAAATGATTCTCGAAACTGCATGGGCAAAGCTTTACCCGACGGAGAAGCGGTGCTTTGAGATTCAAAATGCGTTTAGCTGTGGATTTCAACGCAACTTGGTTAGAGACAATGCGCTGTACCAGAACCATCCGGGCAGAACGTTCTTTTCGCTTTTCGATTTTGACGAGGCATATAACGACTGGAACCAGCTCGGCCAAGATGTTCAGACCGATCCCTCCCTGTGCTTGGTCAAAAAACGGGCTGCCATTGAAAGTTACGCTCTTCTCCTTCCGGTTCCCGCCATCGGTCAAATTCATCAACAGGTAATCAACCCTCGCACCGGCGGCAATTACGGCAATAAATCGCTGCTGACAATAGAGCTTCTGTTTTATGGTGTTAGTGGTCTTGATGCCTATTTCACGGTTGATACTGAGCGCACAGATGGATTTATAAAGTTCGTCAGCGACAGCCAAAAGGTGACATTCGCCAGAGATGTTGTTCCAACGATTGATGCTGTGCATTTCGCGGCATTTCAGCCTTTGTTCGAGTTCATCAAATCGAAGTGCGCCGGTGGGGTTGTGCCATGAGCGACGATAAAAAGCCGGTCCGCACACAAGGAAAAGATGGCCGCTTGAAAATGCAGCCGAAAATTCCCAAGAAAAACGAAGTCTCCCTCGTCCGTTCCTCAGCGGCTGAATACCTGACATTTGTGGCCGCAACTGGCAGCGCGCAAAGCAGTGTGGAAATGCGCTACGAGGATGAAAACCTTTGGCTCACGCAGAAAATGATGGCCACGCTCTACGATGTGTCGGTACCCGCCATCAGCCAGCATTTGAAACGCATCTATGCCGACAACGAGCTGGAGCGCGAGGCAACTGTTAAGCAGTACTTAATGGTTCAAACCGAGGGTGACCGTGAGGTTCAGCGCAAGGTCGACCACTACAACCTACAGGCCATCATCGCCGTTGGCTTCAAGATCGAAAACGAACGTGCCGTGCAGTTCCGCAAGTGGGCAAACCAGATCGTCAAGGATTACACGATTCAGGGCTGGGCCATGGATGTGGATCGGCTGAAACACGGCGGCAGCATCTTGGGCGTTGATTTTTTCGAGCGCCAACTGGAAAAGGTCCGGGAGATCCGGCTTTCCGAGAGGAAGTTTTATCAGAAGATCACCGACATCTACTCCACCTCACTGGACTATGACCCAACGGCCACGGCGACCAAGCGATTTTTTGCGGCGGTTCAAAACAAACTGCACTACGCAGTCCACGGCCAGACAGCGGCGGAAGCCATTGTGGATCGTGCGGATCACAAAAAGGAAAACATGGGCCTGACCAGTTGGGATGGCGCACCCCACGGGAAAATCCACAAATACGATGTATCCATCGCCAAGAATTACCTGTCGGAGTTCGAATTGGCACAGATGCAGCGGATCGTCTCCGCCTATCTCGACATGGCAGAGCTTCAAGCTATGCGCCGCATTCCCATGACCATGCAGGATTGGGAGGTACGCCTGGGCGGTTTCTTGAAACTCTGGGACCGCGAAGTACTGCAGGACGCAGGCAAGGTCACAGCAGAAATCGCCAAGGCGCATGCTGAGAGCGAGTTCGAGAAATACCGCATCGTGCAGGATCGGCTGTTTCAGAGTGATTTTGACCGATTGATCGGTCAAACCGAAACGACGCGTAAACCAACTTCTGGCGATAGCGGAATGTAGCCAATGGATGTCTTATCCGCTACAGCGCCAACGGTTGATGCCAGTCTGCTGACCGCAGCACAGGCTGAAAATGCGCGCCTGATCGCGATGTTGGAAGCGCATGGCATTGACTGGCGATTGCCGCCGGAACCTATTCCCGTCAAGGCCACTCCGGTGGAATCGTCCCTGTCGAAGCCACAGAAAGTTGCGTTGTTTCGTAGTCTCTTCAGCGGTCGAACCGATGTTTTTCCGGAGCGGTGGGAAAACAAATCCAAAGGCAAATCGGGCTACTCACCAACGTGCGCCAACCTTTGGGTTGCTGGACTATGCAACAAGATGGCAGCTGGTATGAACAAGCCGGTCTAGCTAATGGCTCCTTATATGTCTTAGCAACTGATGTTGCCAACGATAATGAGT
>CAIWVX010000446.1 GCA_903916205.1 uncultured beta proteobacterium | reverse complement strand
CATCAGACTGGAAAGGGCGGCAACGGCATCATCGACTTCGGCTTCGAAAAAATCCGCCACTTTACCGAGCATCGAATCCAAAGCTCCCGATTCTTCGCCAATTGCCACCATTTGATTGACCATGTTAGGGAAAAGCTCACTGTTCTGCATGGCTGAAGTCAAGCTGGTGCCGGTGCTGACTTCGCTCTGTATCAGCTTGGTGCCGATTTTATAAACATAGTTTCCAGCGGCACCGCCTACCGAATCAAGCGATTCAACGAGCGGGACTCCGGCGGCAAACATGGTGGCTAAGGTGCGTGTCCAGCGGGCAATGACCGATTTGCGGATGATGTCGCCAAAAATCGGCAGCCGCAAAAACAATCGATCAAGGGCAATTTGCATGATTTCTGAGCGTTTCCAAGTGTAGAAAAAAGCATAAAAACCGCCGCCAATGCTGCCGAATATCGCCCACCAATAGGCTGTAAAGATGTCCGAAATGGCGATCACAATAATCGTTGGTGCGGGCAGGTCGGCACCAAAGCTGGTGAACACCTCTTTGAAGGCCGGAATGACAAAAATCATGATGACCGTCGTGATGATAAAGGCGACGACGATGATGGCTACGGGGTAAAACAGGGCGGATTTTATTTTTGACTTAATGGCGATCATTTTTTCTTTGTAGGTCGCCTATCGATCCAGCAGGGATTCGAGAATACCCGCCTGCTCTCCTGCGGCAATCAAGTTGCAATAGAGCGGGTCAAAATAAAGGGGGAACTTGCGGAAGGCTTGCGACAAGGAACTGCCCGTTTCCACATCCGATTTGATGTCGAGAAGCAGTTTGCCAACGGCTGGGTTGTCATGACCACGACCGACAATATCAAAGGTCTGGAGTAGTGGAACGCCGGCTTTCATCATAGTGGCGAGCTGTCGCGTAAAGAGCGCGATGTCTTTGTCCGAGACCTTACCGCCACGGCGGAAACTTTGCTTTTTCATCTTTGAAACGAGAATGCCTTGACGCCTCAGGGTGGCGTTAACCACGGCCTCGCTGGTCGCCCGCAATTCACCGCGTACGATTTTTCCGGTTTTATTTTTCCCCGTCCAGAGGAAGGTGAATTCCTTGACCTCCTGAATTCGCTTTGCTGATTTTGTCGCCGTCGCCATGCGGTTTCCTTCGATGCGCGTCAAACGTTCGTGCTGCCAAGGACTTCCTCAAGCGAGGTGAGTCCTTGTTTGACTTTGAGCAGACCGGATCGGCGCAAATCATTAACGCCTTCTTTTTGGGCTTGTATCGCAATGTCTCGCGAGGTTCCGTTGGCCATGATGAGGTGTTGGATGGCCTCGGTGATGGGCATCACCTGATAAATACCGACCCGGCCTTTATAGCCTGAATCCTTGCAGCGCTGGCATCCCCCGGGGCCGTATAAGAGCCAACTGTCGTCGAGGTCGGACTCAAGAAAACCGGCATTTAACAGCGTTTGAACAGGGGCGTCGATGGGTTTTTTGCAGCTACATAGGCGACGCACTAGACGTTGCGCGGTGACCAATAGAATACTGGAGGCAATGTTGAACGTTGGAATGCCCATGTTCATCAGTCGGGTGATCGTTGCCGGGGCATCATTGGTGTGTAGGGTGGAAAGCACCATATGGCCGGTTTGCGCCGCCTTGATCGAAATTTCAGCGGTTTCTAAATCACGAATTTCGCCGACCATGATGATGTCCGGGTCTTGGCGCAAAAAGGCTTTAAGCGCCACAGGGAAAGTTAATCCCTGACGCTCATCAATGTTCACCTGGTTGATGCCAGGCAAAGGGATTTCAGCCGGATCTTCTGCCGTTGAAATGTTGATTCCTGGCTTATTCAGGATGTTGAGGCAGGTATAAAGTGAAACGGTTTTGCCCGAACCCGTTGGGCCGGTCACCAGAACCATGCCGTAAGGGCGATTGATGGCATCGAGCAGCACCGCTTTTTGCTCCGGCTCATAGCCCAACGCATCAATACCGAGTGTGGCGCTGCTCGGGTCAAGAATACGTAAAACGATTTTTTCTCCATACATGGTAGGGAGGGTGCTCACACGAAAATCAATGGCCCGATTTTTAGAAAGAACCAGCCGCATCCGACCATCTTGTGGAACGCGTTTCTCAGCAATGTTAAGACGTGAAATAACCTTGATACGCGAGGCGATTTTGTCTTTGATAACCAGCGGTGGCGCAGAAATTTCGCGCAATAGGCCATCCGTGCGGTAGCGGATACGGTAGTTTTTTTCGTACGGTTCAAAGTGGATGTCCGAGGCGCCATCGCTAATGGCATCAAGCAGCATCTTCTGGATAAATTTGACCACCGGCGCATCGTCTACTTCGAGCGCGGCGGCTTCTTCCTGCTTTTTATCGGGCGATTCTTCTTCGGTGAACTCAAGATTAATGTTCTCGTTCGCCAGATTTTTGAGCGTGTCCTCTGTGGATTCGGATAATTTGGCCACCAGCGGGGCAAGCAGCCCTTCATCAACAATAATGGGATCGACGACCATCCCGGTTTGGAAACGAATCTCGTCCAAAGCCCGCAGGTTGGTGGGGTCGGCGATAGCAATGGATAGTCGATTGCCGTTTTTGTGTAGCGGAATGACACGGTGCGCAGCGATCAGTTTGCGGTCAATCGCGTTTTTGATGAAATGCGCGTCGTCGAAGGCGTTGAGATCAAGCAAAGGATAACCAAAGGTATCGGACGCAAAGCGCGCAATATCGGCCGTGCTGGCTTTGTGTGACGTAACAAATTGCTCAATGAAAGAGATTTTGCTGGCGGCGGCTTGTGTCAGCAAGGATTCGGCTTCGGCTTCCTTGATTTTTCCCGCTTGGACAAGCGCTCTGGCGAGACCGCTAAGTGACGATTGTTGTGGGGTGGTTGCCATAGTCCAATAAGGGAAAAGTTAGATTCGACCGAGGAGTATTTCGGAGACAAAACGGCTGCCAATATAGGCCAGTAGCAGGAATAAAAAGCCGGTCATCGTCCAACGCAAGGCGATACGACCGCGCCAGCCATAACGTCGGCGTCCGATCAATAAGGCGGCAAAAATGGCCCATGAAGCAAAGGCAAAAATAGTCTTGTGATCAAGCGCCACCGCCTTGCCAAAAATAGCTTCGGAAAACAAAATACCGCTGCCCAAAGCCATTGTCAGCAAAGCAAAAGCGAGGGTCATCATGCGGAACAGCAAGGCTTCCATCGTCAGCAGGGGCGGCAAGCTGGCGAGGTATTTGTTAAGCGCTTTGTGGTGCAGCTTGCGTTCAACGCTACTCATGAATACCGCGTGCAAGGCCGACAAAGTAAATAGGCTGTAAGCCAACATGGCCGTCATAAAATGCAGCTTGAAACCCCAGGCATCGGCATGAACAATGAGGTGCATTTGCGGAAACGCCGCAGGGAGTACGGCACACAACCCAGCCAACGGCAGCACCAAGGCTTGCAGTCCATCCATGCGCGAACGGAAACTCTCCAGCCAGTAAATCAGCACCGCCAGCCAGAGCATCAGCGAAAGCGCCAGACCGAAAGAAAAAAACATGCTGCCGGTACTAAACAGTCCGTCGTAAAGATTGAGGGCCTGTAACGCCAAAGCGACAAAAATGGTGCTGCGTTCCCAAGGCTGCATAGGGAGCGAGGTGTCAGAAAGTTTCGATGATTGCGCCGTTTCTTTCCAACGGGTATGCCAAAAATGAAATCCCAAGGCGGCGTAAAGCAGACTTGAAAGAATGGGCGGTACAAGGTGCAGTAGAATATCCGGCATTTTTGAAGTTTACACTAAGCTGGGAATCAAATGCTCGATAACCTGACCCAACGCCTTGCCCGCGTTATGAAGAGCTTGCGCGGTGAAGCGCGGCTCACCGAAGCCAATATTGCCGATACCTTGCGCGAAGTTCGGCTGGCCTTGCTTGAGGCCGATGTGGCGCTACCTGCCGTCAAAGCCCTGATTGCCGCCGTCAAAGAAAATGCGATTGGGGAAGAAGTAATCGGTTCATTGAATCCCGGTCAGGCGCTGATCGGGGTCGTGCATCGAGAGCTAACGCGATTGATGGGCGAGGTGCATAGCGGCCTCAACCTAGCGACGCAACCGCCTGCAATAATTCTTATGGCGGGCCTACAGGGTGCGGGTAAAACGACGACGGTCGGCAAACTGGCTAAGTTGCTGCATGAGAAACAGAAAAAGAAAGTGCTGGTCGTCTCCTGTGACGTTTATCGTCCGGCGGCCATCGAACAGTTGAAGACCGTTGCGGCGCAGGCGGGGGTTGATTTCTTCCCGTCGACACAAACCGACAAGCCGGTCGATATTGCCCGCAACGCCGTGGATTGGGCCAAGCGCCACTATCACGACATTGTGCTGGTCGACACCGCCGGACGCTTGTCGATTGACGAAGCCATGATGAAGGAAATTGCCGAACTGCACGCCGCCATCAAGCCCATCGAAACCCTGTTCGTCGTCGATGCCATGCTCGGCCAGGACGCCATCAATACCGCGAAAGCCTTCAGCGACGCCTTGCCATTAACCGGCATCGTGCTGACCAAATTGGATGGCGACGCGCGAGGCGGTGCCGCACTCTCGGTGCGCCACATCACCGGCAAACCGATCAAATATACGGGCGTCGGCGAAAAACTTTCAGGGCTGGAAGCCTTCCACCCTGAACGCATGGCGTCGCGCATTCTCGGCATGGGTGATGTGCTGTCGTTGATCGAAGAAGCCCGAAAAGGGATCGACGAACAGCACGCCGTCGACTTTGCAAAAAAACTCAAATCGGGTAAAAGTTTCGATCTCAACGACTTTAAAAATCAAATCAGTCAAATGCGCAAAATGGGCGGAATGTCGTCAATGATTGACAAACTCCCAGCGCAATTTGCCCAAGCAGCCAACCAGATGCAAGCGGGCGGCGGCGAAGCAAAAATGATTGGCCGGATTGAAGGCATCATCAATTCAATGACCCCTGACGAGCGCAGTAACCCCGAGTTACTCAAAGCCTCGCGCAAACGGCGCATTGCCGCCGGGGCCGGCGTTCAAGTCCAAGAAGTCAATCGCCTGCTCAAGCAGTT
>CAIWVX010000445.1 GCA_903916205.1 uncultured beta proteobacterium | reverse complement strand
ATGTACACGGTCAAACAACTTCCCGAATTTGTACTTTGGCTGTCCAGCTTTAAGTATGGGCTGACGCGCCGTCGTTTGGCACGCCGACTTGAAAAAGCCGAAAAGGGCAATTTAGGTGACGTGAAATCCGTCGGCGAAGGCGTGTTTGAAATGCGCGAACACTTCAGCCCTGGTTGGCGTATGTACTATGTGCAATAGGGCGAAATACTGATTGTGATGCTGGGCGGTGGTTCAAAGCCTACGCAAAGTGCAGACATTGCCCAAGCCATTGAGCTTGCTAAAACCTTAAAGGAATGAATCATGACTAAAAAAATCAGCATCGCCGACTTGCCTGTGTTTGATATGGCAGAACATCTGCCTGACGAGCAGGCTGTTTGCGAATACTTAACCATTGTGATGGAAGAGGACGACCCTGCCGCGTTAGCGGAGGCCTTGGGTACGGTTGCCCGCGCTCGTGGTATGACCGAAATCGCGGCTAAATCAGGGCTGGCAAGAGAGGCGCTTTACAAAGCATTGCGCCCGAACGCTCAACCCCGCTTTGAAACCATTAACCGTGTCTGTCATGCTTTGGGAGTAAAGCTCGTCGCGCAACCAATGATTGCTAAGGAATATTCAGGCGGGTAGGGGGTGCGCAGGTTTTTTCTGCGCATGCGGATGAGCCGAGCGAAAAGTGTGCAAAGAAAACTTTGCTCACCGTACAAAAGCTGGAGATGCCCGTATTCATTCATTCGTAGGCCGATTGATGTAGGTGTATTGTGGCTCAATGGAGCTACAATACAAATTCAATCAAATAGGAGTGCTAAATCATGGCCACAACCGCATTTGTCCGGGCTCGAATTGACGAAACGCTGAAAAACGAAGCGGCCGCCGTGCTGGCAGACATGGGACTGACGGTGTCTGACGTAGTGCGGGTGGCTTTGACGAAAATTGCGAAAGAAAAGGCGTTGCCATTTGATATGCGCGTTCCCAATGCGCTAACTGCGGAGACGCTGACAAAGAGTGAGCGTGGTGAGGAGGTGTCTCACGCCAAAGACGCGAATGACCTGTTTGAGCAACTTGGTATTTGATGCGCCAGCCCGATTATTCTAGTCAGTTCAAGCGCGATGTGAGGTTGGCACAGAAGCGCGGTAAGGACATGGACAAGCTAAAAAGCGTGTTGGCTTTGCTTATCGGTGGTGATCCATTACCGGCCACCTATCTCGATCACCCGTTGAAAGGCGAATGGCGCTGGTTCCGGGATGCGCATATCGAACCGGATTGGTTACTGATTTACAAGATTTCCGGGGACGTGGTGCGATTCGAGCGCACAGGGCGACATTCAGACCTGTTTGATGAATAATTTGTAGAAGTAGGGTAGTCGAGGGTGCGCAGGTTTTTTCTGCGCACCCGGATGCGCCGAGCGAAAAGTGTGCAAAGAAAACTTTGCTCACTCTACCCAGTCGGGCATAAATAGCGATGCCTCACTATAAATCGTGATTAGCGACACCCGTTGGGTTAAAAGCGGACATAAACGGATATAAACGGATATATTTACGGCTATGTTCAATTTTAAGCCACCGCGTATCTCGACAGAAATTCTGTCCATCATCTCGACCATTGACGAGTTCAAAGGGGCATGGCGTGCTTTTGGCACGATTTCGCCTGAACGCTTGGATGCACTCAAGCGCGTAGCGACCATCGAAAGCATTGGCTCATCCACGCGCATAGAAGGCAGCAAGCTTTCTGACCGAGAGGTTGAAAAGCTCATGGTCGGCTTATCCCGCACTTCGTTTGAATCACGCGACGAACAAGACGTTGCGGGCTATGCCAAAGCGATGGAGTTGGTGTTCACTTCATGGGAGGACATCCCCTTCAATGAAAACCATATTCAGCAGCTTCACCGCGATTTACTCGCCTATGGAGATAAAGACGAAGGGCATCGAGTCAAGTACAAAACGCATGAGAACAAGGTCGTCGCCCGTGATGCCGATGAAAAAGTTATCGGCATCGTTTTTGAGACCGCCTCCCCGTTTGACACGCCGCGCCTAATGGCTGACTTGGTGGCATGGTATCGGATGCAAAAAGAAAGCCGAACCTTGCACCCGCTCTTGACCATTGCGGTGTTCATCGTAACATTTCTTGCCATTCACCCGTTTGATGACGGGAACGGTCGGCTTTCTCGTGTGCTTACCACTTTGTTGCTTTTGCAGGCCGGCTATGCCTATGTCCCGTACAGCTCGCTTGAATCGGTGATTGAACAAAACAAGGGCGGTTATTACATTGCCCTGCGACAAACACAAATCACGATTTATACAGAGCAACAAGATTGGGAGCCTTGGCTTCTGTTCTTCCTGCGCTCGCTTCATACACAGGTCAAGCAACTGGAGAAAAAGGTCGAGAATGAAAAAATCGTGTTGGCCGCACTGCCTGATTTGTCGCTCAAAATTCTTGACCTGACCCGCAAACGAGGGCGCATCACACTCAAGTCAGCCGTCGAATTGACAGGCGCGAACCGCAGCACGGCAAAACAACACCTTCAAAAGCTGCTCGATGCGGGACATTTAACACGCCACGGAGCCGGGCGCGGCGTTTGGTACGGTTTGACATAACGCAAACCAATGGTTTGACCGAGGATAAACCACGGTTTTTATCGAAGGGTGAATGTCCCTGGCTCGTTTTTGACTTCCCCTGCATCAAGCTTAAACAGATTTTTCTGGAATGTCGGAACGTTCAGGTCTAACAGCACCTTATCGTCGTTGCTCATTCTTCGGTGATGCCAAGTTTAGCCGCCAGCGTAATCAGGTCAGTGGCTTTTGCTGGGTTGTTTCGACGCCACTCGCGGGCAATCTCCAGTTCCGCATGGACAGCCGGGTCAAGCCGCCTTTCGTTCATAGGAACGACAACCGCCCGTTTGAGCACAATGTCTCCTCCAGGCCGTTCTTCCACAATGAAACTCATGCCGGCCATGGCCTTGCCAAGCGAAATTTGTCCACTCTTTCCAACCGTTTTGATGTTGTACATTACCGCCTCCTTTGTGCCGCATGATTGCATACTATTGACTTAATCCTTTTTGAAAGGTTGCAGGTGCAGGTTTCAGGTGCAATCAAGGTTCAAGTGCAATCAGGCAAAAGAACCGTAGACCCAATGCGGTGGTTTATTCGCGATCACGGTCACTCGGCGGCCAGCACACCACGCTTCCGCGCTTGCCGCGCTTGAGGCGTTTTTTTAGCTGGCGTTCAGCTTCACTGCGCGAGCTTGAGCACTGGTCGAGAAAGACATTGCATGCGGCCCAGCGTCCGGCGGTTGTGCGCAAAGCGGCTACCGTCCGACCTCCGTCAAGCGTCGCCAAAATACATGACGGATCGCTCGTGCGCCAAGCGGCTGCGACCAGATTCATCGCTTCGTCGTGCGCTACACACAGACTGATTAAGGCGTCGATAGGCGAGTCAAACTCGGCGCAGATAATGGCCGGGAAATAAGTTTCGCGTAGAAAATCAGTCATAAGAGCACTTTTTACCACGCCCATTGGCCGATACTGAAATTAGCCTAGCTTTTTCAACGCCGTTCAACCCACCAGATCATTCCGCTTGCGGCCAGCATAAATAGGGCGGATGGGGCGATTGCACTCAAGGCGGGAGACCAACTGTTAATGGCCCCTAAATTTGAAAATAAGCCATTGAGCATGTGAAACATGACGCCGATCATTACCCCGGAGAAAATCTTCAAACTCACCCCGCTGACTCGGTTATGGGTATAGCCAAAAGGCAGGGCCAAAGCCACCATAACGAGTGCGGCTAAGGGATAAATTACTTTTTTCCATAAGGCAATATCGTAGCGCTCAGTCTTCTGACTATTTTCTTCTAGGTGTTTTACGTAGGACGAAAGATGCAGTAATGACATGCGTTCCGGCGAAACGATCAGCACGGCAAGAATGTCTGGGTTGAGCGCCGATTGCCATTCCATCTCGGGCTTTTTAAACACTTCTGAGCGTTCTCCATGCAGGAGGGTTTGCACCACCCCCTTGAGTTTCCATCCGGCGGGCGGGAAGTAAACGCCCTCTTCCGCCTCAGTGACTGAGCTTAATTTTCCAGCAGAATCAAACTCATAAATACGAATACCCTGGACTCGAGTATCGGGCATGACCGTTCGGATATTGATGAAACTCCGATCATCCTTAACCCACAGCCCACTGCGTAAATCTTGCCCAACCGCTTTGCCGCGTTCTTGGAGCCGCAACTGTTGGGCGGCCCGCTCGGCTGGAGGAACCACGAGTTCGCCAATCAGAAAGGTGATCAGGGCAAAAACCAAAGCGACCAGAAACAAGCCTGACAACAAGCGCCAAGTCGACATGCCCGAAGCGCGAAGTACGGTGATTTCTGAATGTCGAGCCAAAGAAGAAAGCGCGTAGAGCGTACCGATGAGCACCGTAATTGGCATCAGTTCATAGATACGACCAGGCATACTTAAGGCCACAAAAGCCACGGCGTGGTGTAGTTGGTAGTTGCCTTCCCCCACATTTTTGACTTCGCCGACCATGTCGAAAAAGCCAAAAAGGGCTAGGAAACCGCCCAGAACCAGAAGAATGGCCCAGGTCACTTCACGGGCTAGGTAACGACGATAAATTTTCATCGAAAGAACCGCGCGAAAGAAAACACCGCTATTCGGCGGTAAAAAAGCAGGGGCAACAAACCTAACATGAAGACATGAATGGCGAATACGCCGACCGCAAAAGAAATTTTTCCGCTGGCGACCCAAGCTTGACTAATGGTCAAAAGATTGTTGTACAAAAGATAGGTAAACAACCCGAGAAGCATATTGGCCGAACGCCCAGCACGCGGATTGACAAAAGACAGAGGAATCGCCAGCAACACCAAGACAATCGCAGAAATCGGTACGCCCAGACGCCACAGGAGTTCAGCCCTAAAATTGGGCTGATCGCTTTTTAGTAGCGCCAGCGTCGGCATACTGCTCGTTGTCCACTCAATGCCGCGCGCCTCTTTGGTTTCGATGCGAATGCCATAGGTGGCATATTCAAGCACCCGCAGTTCGGATGAGCCGGGCTCTACTTCATAACGACGACCGTTCTCCAATACGATAAAACGATCGCCACTGTTAGCGACTTCCTGATGAGCGATGGCCGCCATGGTCACACCGAGGCGCTGATTTTGAACAGACGATACAAAAACATTTTTAACGTAGCGCTCATCCTCGGCAACCGCCTCGACAAAAACCACTTGGTCGCCACTGGACGATTCTTGAAATGCGCCCGGTGAAATCTGGCCGGTATCTTTGCGCGAGCTTAGGTTGCCACGATATTCAGCGCTCTGGGACAGTGCCCAGGGAGAAACAAACAAGGACAAGGCGGCGATGGCAAAAACCAGCGGTAAAATAAACACCAGCACCGGCCTGACCCAGGCGGTTAAAGACAGTCCGGACGAAAACCAAACGACCATTTCAGAATCACGGTAGATACGTGAAAGCGTCAGCAGCACGGCAATAAACGCGGACAAAGACAGCAAAGCCGAAATGTAATTGAGTGCCGAAAAGCCCAGCAAGGCTACGACGGCTTCAGGGGCAATCGAGCCTTGAGCGGCTTCGCCGAGCAAGCGGATAAGCTGAGTTGTCAGCAGAATGACGAAGAGTGCAACAAAAACCCCGGCTGCCGAGTGCGTAAACTCTCGCCGTGCGGCATCCTGAAAGATCATTTTTTTGACTTTAACGAAAAACTACTGTGATAATCGGCTTTTGAAACGAAACCAAGTTGTTGGAGGAGTGGTCTGTGAAATTTAGCATAAAAAGTATCCATCCGGAAAAGCAACGTAGTGCCTGTGTCGTCGTTGGCGTTTTTGAATCGGGCAAAATGACCCAAGCCGCCGAGCGGCTCGATCAGACCTCAAACGGCTATTTAAGCGAAATTATCCGCCGTGGCGACATGACCGGCAAAATCAGCACTTTCTTATTTCTGCATACGATCCCAGGCGTTCTGTGCGAGCGAGTTTTGCTGATGGGTCTGGGCAAACAAAAAGAATTCTGCGAGAAGCAATACCGTGCGGCCATCGGCTCAACGATTAAGGCGCTTAACGCTTCAGGCGCAAACGATGCGACGTTGTTTCTGACTGAAATTCCGCTTAAGGAACGAAGTATCGCATGGAAAATTAGGCAGGCTGCAAGCATTGCTCTTGAAACCGATTACCGCTTCGAGCAATTCAAAAGTGAAAAAACGTCAAAGGGATTACAAAAACTGATTTTTGCTGTTGAAAGTTCAGATCAGGTGGTTGACGCAGAAGAAGCGCTGGCCCAAGGTCTGGCTATTGCGGAGGGCGTCACTCTGGCGCGAAACCTCGGCAACCTGCCAGGCAATGTCTGCACTCCAAGTTATCTGGCAGAAACTGCGTTAAAACTAGCCAAAGAGTATTCCATTGACTGCAAGGTACTGGAACGCGCCGACATGCAAAAACTCGGTATGCATTCGCTGCTTTCGGTGGCCAAAGGTTCGCACCAGCCGCCTAAACTTATTGTGCTGAATTATCGTGGCTCAACGACCAAAAAGAGTAAAGGCAAAACATCGAAACCGCTGGTTCTAGTGGGTAAAGGAATTACCTTCGATTCTGGCGGTATCTCGCTCAAGCCGGGCGAAGCCATGGATGAGATGAAGTTTGACATGTGCGGTGCGGCGAGTGTCCTCGGCACGCTCAAAGCGGTAGCGCAGATGAAGCTGCCGATTGATCTCACGGTGATTGTCCCGACCACGGAAAACATGCCCGGTGGTGCGGCCAGTAAGCCAGGCGACATTGTGGCTTCCATGTCCGGCCAGACCATTGAAATCCTCAACACCGACGCCGAAGGTCGCCTCATTTTATGCGATGCGCTAACCTACGCCGAACGCTTTGAGCCAGAAACCGTAATCGACGTAGCCACGCTCACGGGGGCTTGCGTGATTGCCCTCGGTCATGTCGCCAGCGGGCTTTTTGCCAATGACGACAACTTAGCTCAAGATCTGATGAAAGCCGGCAATGAAGCCTTTGACCGGGCTTGGCAGATGCCCCTGTGGGATGATTATCAGGATCTTCTGAAAAGCAATTTTGCCGATATGGCTAACATCGGCGGACGCACAGCGGGTAGCGTTTCAGCGGCCTGTTTCCTGTCGCGCTTCACCAAAAAGTTTAGCTGGGCCCACCTCGACATCGCCGGAACCGCATGGAAATCGGGCGCTGAAAAAGGGGCTACGGGTCGCCCTGTTCCCTTGCTTGTTCATTACCTGTTAAAACGCGCGGGTAAGCTCAATTGACTCAGATTTTTTTCTATCACCACGCCGCTGATCGCATTGCCTCGGCCGCCAACTTGATTGGCAAGGCTTATATGCAAAAGAAAACTTTGCTGGTCTTTGCCCCGGACGCTGAAATAGCCAGTGCGCTTGACCGGCATCTGTGGACGCATCCGCCGACCGGTTTTATTCCGCATGTCCGAAGCGATTCGCCGCTGGCGAAAGAAACCCCGGTGCTGATCACCGATAATTTGGACGCGCCGCTACAAAATGACCGTTTGTTCAATCTGTCAGCCGAGGTGCCACCGGGATTTTCAAATTTTACCAGCCTCATTGAAGTCGTCGGAGAAGGTGCAGAAGAACGTCTGGCAGGACGTCAACGCGTTCAGTTCTACATGGATCATCATTATGAGATCAAGTATTTCGACCTTTCGGAGAAAAAATAATGGCAGGTCAAACGGATGTCAGGGTCTCATCTGAGATGGCGGCAGGACTAACAACACTGGAATTAATTACCCGGCCCGGCTTTTATGAAGCGTTGACGGTAAAAACCGAAAAACTGACGTCCGGCT
>CAIWVX010000444.1 GCA_903916205.1 uncultured beta proteobacterium | reverse complement strand
GATCAGACTTTCAACATCAGGGACAACCTGAATTTATGAAGCGATTACCCTGATTATCAAAGATAACGGTTAGCACCTCAGCATTTTATATTCCATTCACTTACTGGCTGAAGGTGCCTGTATCTATTTTCAATCACTCCGCCTTCCACTTAGTATTCTCAATCAGCGCATAAGCCGAGTGGTTATGGATCGACTCAAAGTTTTCAGACTCAACAACGTAATGGTATATCCGAGGTTCATCGTTGAGTCGTGCGGCCACATCGCGCACCATGTCTTCGACGAATTTTGGGTTGTCGTAGGCGCGTTCGGTGACGTGTTTTTCGTCGGGGCGCTTGAGCAAACCATAAAGTTCGCAGGAGGCTTCGGCTTCAACCAGCGAGACGATTTCCTCAATCCATAGATGATCGTTGATTCTGGCGCTGACGGTGACGTGTGAGCGTTGGTTGTGGGCGCCGCGTTCGGAGATTTTCTTTGAACAGGGACACAGGCTGGTCACGGGAACCACGACCTTGATGGTCGAGGCAATTTCGCCGTGGCAGATTTCGCCGGTCAGCGTCACGTCGTAGTCCATCAGGCTTTGCACGCCGGAGACCGGCGCCGCCTTGTTGATGAAATACGGGAAGTTCATTTCGATGTGGCCGGTTTCGGCTTCGAGTTTTTCGACCATTTCGCGCAACATGCTCGGGAAGTTTTCTACCGAAATTTCCCGGTCGTGGCTGTTCAAAATTTGCACGAAGCGCGACATGTGAGTGCCCTTGAAGTTATGGGGCAAACCGACATACATGTTGAATACGGCGATGGTGTGCTGGATGCCGCCGGATCGATCGAGAACCTTAACCGGATGACGGATTGACTTGACGCCGACGCGGTTGATGTCAATCTGCCGGGTGTCTGCCAGATTTTGCACATCGGCCATAGGGATTGCTGCGGGGAGGGGGGGCTGAGGTGCGTTCATTACGTTTCCTGAGAGTATTTCGGTGATTGCGCCGAAGGAGGATGGGGTTACGGCGTAGGGCTTTGATAAGTGCGAACGGTCTGGAGTATTCCGGCTTTATCGAGCCCGAGTTCTGCCAGCAGAAGCATTTGGTCGCCATGATCAATGAAGTGGTCGGGAAGTCCCATTCTGACGAAGCTGACGGGGCTGTTGATTTCATCCAGCACCCGTGCCACTTCTGAACCGGCTCCACCAATCAAGGTATTTTCTTCGACGCTAATCAGTAGCGAATGTTCCCGTGCCAGTTCAATAATTAGATCGCGATCAATGGGTTTGACAAAGCGCATGTTGGCCACCGTGGCATTGAGTTCTTCGGCAGCTTCCAGTGACGGGGTGAGCATGCTGCCAAAAGCCAGAAGTGCGACTCCTTTGCCGTGACGGCGGATTTCCCCTTTGCCAACGGGTAGATCGTGCAGCGTTTTTTCAGTGACCACGCCGGGGCCTGAGCCGCGCGGATAGCGGACGGCGCTCGGGCCGTTAATGCGGAAGGCGGTAGTCAGCATTCTTCGGCATTCTTCTTCGTCACCCGGCGTCATCACCACCATGTTGGGGATGCAGGTGACGAACGAGAGATCAAAGCTGCCGTGGTGCGTCGGCCCGTCGGCACCCACTAGGCCGCCACGATCAAGGGCAAAAACGACCGGCAGTTTTTGCAAGGCCACGTCATGCAGCAACTGGTCGTAACCGCGTTGCAGGAAAGTCGAGTAAATGGCGACAACCGGCCGCATTCCTTCGCAAGCGAGGCCAGCGGCAAAGGTGATAGCATGTTGTTCGGCAATGCCGACATCAAAGTAACGCTCGGGATAACGCTCGGCAAAGCGCATCATGCCTGAACCTTCACCCATGGCCGGGGTGATGGCAATGAGTTTTGGGTCGGCGGCAGCCATATCGCAAAGCCAATCGCCGAAGACTTGGGTGTACAGAT
>CAIWVX010000443.1 GCA_903916205.1 uncultured beta proteobacterium | reverse complement strand
GCACCCATTTCTCACCCTCAAGCGACTCTGGGGCTTCGCCAAGGTGCGTTATCGTGGTCTGGCGAAGAACGCCAACCGAGCCTTCGCCATGCTGGCGATGCTCAATATCAACAAATGGGGACGACCTCTGATAGGAGAGGTGCGCCCGGCATGAGCCGGACAGGGGGAATTCCCCGCCTGCCAGCTCATAAACGGCCATTTATCCGATGAAAAATCGATTTTGTTCAAAATGGCGTCTCAATTTGCCCTTGCTGACTAAACTTGCTGCGGCTTGTTCTGCGCTTCCTTAACAGTGACATAGTCTAAAGCAGCGCTTAACGGCGCATCGAATCGAAAAACTCGTTGTTGTTCTTGGTGGCTTTGATCTTGTCGAGTAAGAATTCCATCGCTTCGAGATCGTCCATGTTGTAGAGCAGTTTGCGCAGCACCCACATCTTTTGCAGGACATCCGGCTTGAGCAGCAGTTCTTCGCGGCGGGTGCCGGAACGATTGACGTTGATCGCCGGGTAAACCCGTTTTTCGGCCATACGGCGATCTAGGTGGATTTCAAGATTGCCAGTTCCTTTGAATTCTTCGTAGATTACATCGTCCATACGGCTACCGGTATCGATGAGTGCTGTGGCAATAATTGTCAGCGATCCACCTTCCTCGATATTGCGTGCGGCACCAAAGAAACGCTTGGGTTTCTGCAAGGCGTTGGCATCAACACCTCCGGTCAGAACCTTGCCGGAAGCCGGTTGAACCGTGTTGTAGGCGCGGGCTAGACGGGTGATCGAGTCGAGCAGAATGACCACATCTTTTTTATGTTCGACTAGGCGTTTGGCTTTTTCAATCACCATTTCTGCGACTTGCACATGGCGGGTGGCAGGTTCATCAAAAGTTGAGGCGACCACTTCACCGCGTACCGAACGGGTCATTTCGGTGACTTCTTCTGGACGCTCATCGATTAGCAGAACAATCACCGTGACATCGGGGTGATTGGTCGTAATGGCGTGAGCGATATGCTGCATCATCACCGTTTTACCGCTTTTCGGGCTGGAGACCAGCAGACCGCGCTGGCCTTTGCCGATCGGTGCAATGATATCGATGATGCGGCTGGTGGTATTTTCTTCGCCGCGAATATCGCGTTCGAGCTTCATGTGCTCGGCCGGGTGTAACGGCGTTAAATTTTCGAAGAGGATCTTGTTCTTCGAGGCTTCGGGCGGTTCGCCATTGATCTTGTCGACCTTGACTAGCGCGAAGTAGCGTTCGCCATCCTTCGGGGTGCGAATCTCACCTTCAATGGTGTCGCCCGTATGCAGGTTGAAGCGGCGGATCTGGCTGGGACTGACATAAATGTCGTCGGTGCTAGCCAGATAGGAAGTGTCTGGTGAGCGTAAAAAACCAAAACCATCTTGGAGCGTTTCTAGCGTACCGTCGCCGAAAATGGTTTCCCCTTTTTTGGCTTGATTCTTGAGTAACGCAAAGATCAACTCATGCTTGCGCAGTCGGTTGGCTCCATCAATGTCATTGGTGACGGCCATGTCGAGAAGCTGACTTACATGAAAGGCTTTTAGTTCGGATAGATGCATGAGGTGATGTATTGCCGAGTAGATGGGAAATCTTTATGGGCTGTGCGTTGCCGCGAATGAAACGCGTACAAAAAGCTAGGTGCGATATTGCTAGGGGAGTGTTGTTTCAGGGTTCTGGGGGGGTATTACACCTGAAAGTTTGGAGCGGGCATTTTCTATTATCAAGAGCCGCTTCCCTCAAACTTTCAGGCGGAGAATATAATTTTTACAGATTGCTGTCAATAAAAGTCATCAGTTGAGATTTTGATAGAGCCCCTACCTTGGTTGCTTCGATATTGCCGTTTTTGAACAGCATCAGCGTCGGAATGCCGCGTACGCCATACGTAGCCGGGGTGGTCTGGTTGTCGTCAATATTGAGCTT
>CAIWVX010000442.1 GCA_903916205.1 uncultured beta proteobacterium | reverse complement strand
CATGCGAGCCCGCAGTAGGCGAGCGTTCGTCTGAAGCTCGGTAGATGAAATGGCTTGGTCGGCACGATCAAGTAGCATAGCGAAACCTCGTGTGGAATATGTTCAAACTATAATCTGATTTTAATCATATTTCAAGGATAAAAGACGTTCAAATCGTAGCGAAGCCTAAGCGTTCGGCCACGGTCATCTTGATGCCCAGCAAGGTTTACTTCGGCCATTTTTTCCTCGGATCACTGAAACGAATCTTTACACCATTTATATTCTCAACGCAGGACAATTATCCCGGACGCACTGTCTGCCTACGAGGTAACACGATTATGCGATTGATTCTGAAGCAACACGCTGGCCGAGTTGAACAACTCACCGGGTGGCAACGCTTGGCCTTGTCCATGCTGGCTTGTGCGGCAACGACATTGATCGCCACGCCGTTGCTGGTCTATCTGGATTTGGCCAATATCGTGATGTTGTTTTTGCTGACGGTGCTGATTATTGCCGTGAATCTTGGCCTCAAACCGGCGCTGCTGGCGGCCTTTCTTAGCGTCGCGCTGTTTGACTTTTTCTTTGTCCCACCGCGCTTCTCTTTCGATGTTCAGGACGGTCAGTATCTGGTGACGTTTGTCGTCATGCTGGTGGTGGCTATTATTACCGGGAAGTTGACGGCTGGATTACGGCGACAGGCCGATGAATCCAGTCTCGAAGCTTTGCGTACCAAGGCGCTGTACGAAATGGCGCGGGATCTGACCGGGGCTTTGACGCTGGAGCAGGTCATCGAAATCACGCGAAATTTTCTCCGCGCTGTTCTCAATGCGGACGCCACGCTGCTTTTGCCTGACGCGCAGGATCATCTAAAAATCTGGGCCGGACAGGAAGGCCCGCCGTTGCAGATCGAAACACATTTTGCCCTGATCGCTTTTGAGCGCGGCACCCCGGTCGAATGCAAGCCGCTGGCGGATAGTGGCTTTGCCGCACTTTACCTGCCCATGTGTTCGTTACGGCGCGTGCGTGGAGTTCTCGCCGTGGCCTCAGCGGATCATCAGAGCGAACGGCTTTTGGCCCAACGCGAGCGTCTGGAAGCGATGGCTTCGCTGGCGGCGATTGCTGTCGAACGCTTGCATTATGTCGAGGTGGCTCAGAGTACGCAGATGCAAGTCGTTTCAGAGCGCCTGCGCAGCTCAATTCTTTCTGCCTTATCCCATGATTTGCGCACTCCGCTAACGTCACTGGTCGGCTTATCGGATTCGTTAACCGTCAGCACTCCGCCCCTCAGCGCGGTCGTGCTTGAAACGGCTGAAGCCATTCGCGATCAAGCGGTGCGCCTGGCGGGTCTGGTCGAGAACTTGCTTGACATGGCTCGGCTACATGCGGGCAAGGTCACGCTGCAAAAAGAGTGGCAGCCGATTGAAGAAGTGATTGGTTCGAGCATCAAACTACTCGGTCGGGCGCTGGCTGAGCACCCGGTCAAAGTGTCTTTGGCCGCAGATTTCCCCTTAGTTGAATTCGATGCTGTGTTGGTCGAGCGGGTGTTTTGTAATTTGTTGGAGAATGCGGCGAAATATTCGCCTGCAAACGCGGTCATCGAAATCAATGTGCAAGCAAGGGGCGGAAACGCGGAAGTCACCGTCTCCGATAGCGGGCCGGGCTTTGCTGAGGAAAAACGTGCCGCCGTCTTCGAAATGTTCGTGCGCGGTGAGGCGGAATCGTCTATGCCGGGCGTTGGTTTAGGTTTGGCTATTTGCAGCGCGATTATTGAAGCCCACAACGGTTCAATTCACGCCGTCAATCGCCCGGTGGGTGGTGCAAGTGTGATTTTTACGCTCCCTCTGGGCAACCCGCCAAGCATCAATGAGGAAGTTTCACCTTCGGCTGGGGAAACACGGCCGTGAGTGAAATTCTCAACGAAAACGGGCCGTTGGTTTTGATCGTCGAAGACGAAAAATTGATTCGCCGTTTTGTCCGCTCATCGCTGGAAGAAGAAACCTGCCGAGTCGTCGAGGCAGGCACCTCGGCGCAGGGCTTGATTGAATCAGGGAAGCTGAAACCCGATCTGGTGATTCTTGATCTGGGTCTGCCGGATGGTAATGGTATTGATTTCATCTGCACCCTGCGTGGCTGGTCTGATGTGCCGATTTTGGTACTCTCAGCACGCACTCACGAAAAGGACAAAATTCAAGCGCTCGATGTCGGTGCCGACGATTATCTGACCAAGCCGTTTGGCGTCGGCGAACTGCGTGCGCGAGCGCGGGCCTTGTTGCGACGACAGAGTCGCGGCGGCGCAAGCGCTTCGCCAGTCATTATTTTTGGCGAGGTGACGGTTGATTTTGCCCGCCGCGTGGTGCTTCGCCAAGGCCAAGCCGTACATCTAACGCCCATTGAATATCGTCTGCTCTGCGTGCACTTGGCGAATACCGGCAAGGTCATGACCCAGCGGCATTTGCTGCGCGAAGTTTGGGGGCCGTCATGCGTTGAAAGCAACCATTACCT
>CAIWVX010000441.1 GCA_903916205.1 uncultured beta proteobacterium | reverse complement strand
TCTTCGATCTTACTGACCATCGAAGGTGCACTGCTTGCCGTAGGCGGTGGTGGTGGGGACGGAGCCATTTCACTGTTGCGACTGACGGATTGGCTTAAGGCTGCAATACGGCGGCTAGCCAGTGAGGCGAACTGCCCGTTGGGATACTGGCTAAGGTAATCCTTGTAATCATCGGCTTCCTTGCTGTCTTTTATACTTTCCCAGAAAGAAAGTTCGATGGCTTTCGGATCAACGGCCTGCACCACTGTGGTGGTTGCCCCTCCCTTGGTGCTGGTCGGTGCCATCGCTAAGACTTGTTTCGGCGCCGGCCCCGAAACAAAGTAAAAATCACCATCCGACTGGTCGTACATGGCCGGATCCTGATCATGGCCAACTGTTTTGGCTTTCTGTTTTACGATCAAGCGGGTTTTTCGTAGTGCTTCCGTGCTACTGATGCCTGGTTGCGAAATCATCGGCAGAAACTCGCGGGTAAATAGGCCATTCGGGTTGTTATCGCTCTTGTCCAGACTGTCAAGTGCCTCTTGATTAACTCCAGCCGAGAACAGCACGGTCTGACCGCTCGGGGAATTGGTCATGGACAATCCGCGTGTTGCACCAATTGAGCGCCCGGCCTTTTTGGGCAGCGGATTATTGCGGCAGGCATCAAGGACCAGCAAGGTATATTTTGCTTTAGCGTCAGCCAGTTTGTCCTGAAGTCGGGGAATGCTGATAGCTTGGTCACCAACATCAGAAGAATCACGCGGCGGATCCATGTCGACTGGAATCAGGTAATTTTGATTGTCGATTTGTACGCCATGTCCGGCATAGAAAAAAACACCGACCCCTCCGCCAGAGACTTTTTGAACAAACTCGTTAATCGTCTGATTCATTTTTTTCTGGCCGACGTTGGTTGCCAACGAGACCTCGAATCCAACTTTTTTCAATTCCGCGGCTACTGAGTGAGCGTCATTGACGGCTTTTTCAAGTGTAGGGAGACTCTGGTAGGTATTGTTGCCAATAACTAGAGCGACGCGACGTTCAGTTGTCGCATGAAGCACGCTAGTAAGGGACAGCAGGCAGCAGAAGATGAATAGATGGCGCTTCATATGATTCTCCGGGAGACGGCCAGATCAGGAAGAAGTTTTATTCTGCTTTTTTAGCCGGTTTTCTTGCAGGCTTTTTGACAGTGGGTTTGGATTCAACACCCGAGGTCGGAGTTATAGCGCCTAATGTGTTTGGTTGTCCGACATAAACCGTCCCTCCTGTGAGGCGGATCGGAATGATTGCGAACCGTTCGCCGATGGTCACTTCCTTTCGGAAACTGCCATTTTCGGTTTGAAATTCGATAATCTGGGCACCTTGCGGGAGTGTGGTACGGGCTACCGAGATACTTTCTGGCAGCGTGCGCCAGCTACGATCGTCCGCCTGTTCGCTCACTACCCCAGCTACCTTGGCTACCAATCCCACCACTGGATCAACCTTGTCGGCTTGTTCTTGGACGACTGATTTCAGAACAGCACGAATCACCGTTCGTAGCAGGATGTAGGCATTTGATCCTTTAACTGCCGACGTGCCATAGCGTCCAAATTGGCTAGGGTCTCAACTGGAAGCCGTTTTCCTGCAACATTGACGGAGAGTGGAACGAATCCCTTGTTTTCGGATTTAATAATTGGAAAAGAAAGCGGTGTAACCACCAGATCTTTACCGTGAGGAATTGGGATTGGAATGGTGATTGATTTCCATGAAGGCGCGAAACCGGATTCAATTACGAATAGAACATCGGACTCTTTGGGTCGGGGTTTGCGGCGGCCAATGTCATTTAACCCCGCCTTGGTAATATGTAAACTAGGCGCTAATTCCAGCGCATTTCGGTAACCAGGTTCCGCCATTGAAGGTTCGCCGGTCACTTCGAAGAAATAGCCGGCGAGATAGTGAGAAAAAGCATTCTGGAAGCCATTTTTAAGAGTGGTAACTTCAGGAGCATCGA
>CAIWVX010000440.1 GCA_903916205.1 uncultured beta proteobacterium | reverse complement strand
TTTTTAACCGGACACTACTGAGTCACTCTACGGCAAAATGCTCGCCATTGACGAGCTGCCGTCACGATGAGGCCACACCATTAACTACCCTGAGAATATCGAAAAGCCGATGCCACGCGAATCAATGCAATTTGATGTGCTTATTGTCGGTGCTGGCCCGGCGGGTTTGTCGGCGGCGATTCGTCTCAAGCAATTGGCCGCAGCACACGGGCGTCAAATCACCGTTTGTCTGATCGAGAAAGGGGCTGAGATTGGCGCACACATTCTCTCTGGCGCAATAATGGATACTCGGGCCTTAAGCGAGCTCATTCCTGACTGGAAAAACTCAGGCGCTCCGCTGAATACGGCGGTAACTGAAAACCGCTTCTTGGTGCTTGGCGAAACGACCAGCACGCAACTCTCCGACTGGATGTTGCCGGATTGTTTTCATAATGTGGGCCATCAAATCGTCAGTTTGGGCGAATTGTGTCGCTGGCTGGGCCGCCTAGCGGAAAGCCTTGGTGTCGAAATTTACCCCGGATTTAGCGGCTCGGAAGTGTTGTACGACGAAGATGGTTCGGTCAAAGGGGTGGCGACCGGCGACATGGGTATTCTCAAGAATGGTCAATGCGGCCCAGTTTTCCAGCGAGGCGTCGAATTGAATGCCCGCTACACGTTTTTTGCCGAAGGCTGCCGTGGTCATCTCGGCCAACAACTTGATCTAAAATTCAATCTGAAGCACCCGACTGTTCCGCAAGTTTATGGCTTAGGAATCAAGGAACTTTGGGAAATCCCCCCCGAAAAACATCAGGCCGGATTGGTCGTGCATACCGGGGGCTGGCCGCTCAAGGCGGACAGTTACGGCGGCGGCTTCATGTACCACATGGCCGGTCAACAAGTCGCCATCGGCATGGTGACCGGTCTCAGTTACAGCAATCCTTACCTCTCTCCGTTTGAAGAATTCCAGCGCCTTAAAACGCATCCGGCACTTCGCGGTTTTCTGGAAAACGGAAAACGCATCGCCTACGGTGCCCGAGCCATTACGACGGGCGGCCTACAGTCCTTGCCTAAACTAGTTTTTCCCGGCGGGGCATTGATTGGCGACAACGCCGGATTTTTGAATGCAGCTCGCTTAAAGGGCATACACGGCGCGATCAAATCGGGAATGTTGGCCGCCGAAGCGGGTTTCAATGCGCTCATCGCTCAAAGAAGTGGCGACGAACTTAACGCTTATCCAGCGGCTTTCGGCAACAGTTGGTTATTCGATGAACTCTACAAAACCCGCAACTTCAAGCCATGGATGGACAAGGGTTTAGCCCTCGGTAGCCTGATGTTCGGCATTGACCAGATGCTGTTCCGAGGTAAGGCACCGTGGACGTTGTGCAACAAGACCAGCGATGCTAACCGGCTGAAGAAACTGGCCGAGAGTCGGCCCATTATTTACCCTAAACCGGATGGAATAATTAGCTTTGACCGGCTATCGTCGGTCTATCTCTCCAACACCCACCACGAAGAAAATCAACCCTGCCACCTGAAACTTAAAGCGATCTCAGTAGCGATCGAGCACAATCTGGCGCTCTACGACGCGCCAGAGCAGCGCTATTGCCCGGCAGGCGTTTACGAAATTGTGCGGGACGATCCGCAAGGACGTCCACGCTTGCAGATCAATGCGCAGAATTGCTTACACTGCAAAGCCTGTGATATTAAAGACCCGACCCAAAACATTACATGGACAGCCCCGCAAGGCGGCGAAGGCCCGAATTACCGGAATATGTGAATGCCGACAGCCGATAGGGCGTAGCGTTGGCCGCAACGGCTCACCCACAACGATGATTGCCCGTGTTTTGGAATAGATGCGCTCATCATCCCAAGGCCGCCGTCAGTTCTGGAATGGCCTGAAACAAATCGGCGACTAAAGCATAATCGGCCACGTTAAAGATCGCCGTATCGGCATCTGTGTTGATGGCCACAATGACTCGACTGTCTTTCATTCCGGCCAGGTGCTGAATCGCCCCGGAAAGGCCTACAGCGATATAAAGTTCGGGGGCAACAATTTTGCCGGTCTGCCCGATTTGAAAGTCATTCGAGACAAATCCGGCATCAACGGCGGCGCGGGTCGCGCCGAGCGCGCCACCGAGCTTATCGGCCAACGGCTCAAGCAGTTGATGAAAGTTTTCGCCCGTCCCCAGTCCTCGCCCGCCAGCAATCACCACACGAGCGGTGGAAAGTTCAGGTCGTTCGGAAGGGCTGCATTCTCGCGAAATTAACCGGCTCAAGCCTTGATCAGGCGTTGCGGCAAGACGTTCGATGGGCGCGGCACCGTCCATTTTTGCCGGGAGAAAAGCCGTTGTACGCACCGTGATCACTTTCACGGCATCGGTTGATTGTACGGTGGCCAGCACATTGCCCGCGTATATCGGCCGAACAAAAGTATCGGCAGATTCAACCGCGATGATCTCGGAAATCTGTGCCACATCGAGCAAAGCCGCTACCCGTGGCAGACTATTTTTACCCGAGGCGGTAGCTGCGGCAAAGAAGTGGCTGTAAGTCGCCGCCTGGGTGACGAGTAAAGCCGCCATGTTCTCCGGCGCTTGATCCGCCAGATGCGGGGCTTCGGCCAACCAAACTTTGGCTACTCCGGCGATTCTTGCGGCTTGTTCCGCCACGCTCGAACACGCCTTACCGGCAACCAGCAGATCAATTTCACCGCCAATTTGAGCTGCCGCCGTCACCGTATTTAGGGTCGTCGACGCCATCGAAACGCCATCATGTTCAACCAGAATCAAGCTTCTCATGCGATAACCCCGCTGGTTTTTAAATAGCTCACCAATTCGCTAACACTCCCCACCCTGATGCCCGTGGCGCGCTTTGGCGGTTCGCTCACATACAGCGTTTTTAGCCGGGGCAATACATTCACACCGAGCGACATCGGGGTCAGTATTTCAAGTGGTTTTTTCTTGGCTTTTATAATATTGGGAAGCGTTACGTAGCGCGGTTCATTGAGTCGTAGGTCTGCCGTAATCACGGCGGGTAAGGCCACTTCAATGGTCTCAATACCGCCGTCAATTTCACGTATCACGGTCGCTTGTCGCCGCCCGCCGGCTTCAGTCACCGTGACTTTTGAAGCGAAAGTAGCTTGTGGCCAATTCAGCAAAGCCGCCAGCATCTGACCCGTCTGATTGGCGTCATCATCAATCGCCTGCTTGCCGCACAAGACGATTTCAGGACGCTCTTTTTCACACACCGCCTTAAGCAATTTAGCCACGGCCAGCGGCTCCAACTCGATCTCCGATTCAACCAAAATGGCCCGATCAGCCCCTAACGCCATCGCCGTCCGCAAGGTTTCTTGACACGCCAAAACGCCTGCTGAAAACACCACAACTTCGCTTACTCCGCCACTCTCCTTGAGCCGAACGGCCTCTTCAACGGCGATTTCATCAAACGGATTCATCGACATTCTGGCGTTATGAACATCCACACCAGAACCGTCGGCCTTGGCACGCACCCTGACGTTGTAATCAACGGCCCGTTTAACGGCAACAAGTATTTTCAAAAAGCTCTCCTCTGAATGCTTGATCTGTCGATTTCTATCGCTCTATTTGGACTAATTTTTTCTACAGGTAGTGTTACTGAATACCCACTTAACGCCATATAGCCCGAAAAAACTTGGATAACCTAGGCTAAACGCAAAGATTTTATAAATGATCATGACACCAATTTATCAATGCGCTGCAAGCTAACCGCAGCTAACCAAGCCGCCGCACTGCCACGACCGGGAATGTCGCAGTCGTTTGAAATATCAACTAGGGGTTCCAGCACAAATCTTCGTAGATGCATACGTGGATGGGGTAGCACGAGCCTAGGCGAATTAATCGTCTGTGTATCGTAAAGCAACAGATCGAGATCAAGAATGCGCGGCGCGAGAGGAAAATCCCGGCGACGACCAAACTCCGCTTCAATGGCAAACAAAGTCGCAAGAAACGCCTCCGGCGAAAGCATGGTTTCGAACGCGGCCACCGCATTGATAAAATCCGGCTGGCCATGAATGCCAACAGGTGCTGTGCGATAAAGCGAAGACGCACGCAACAAACGCGAATGCGGCAAACGCGCCAGTTTTTCAAGCGCTGCTCGGATTTGCGCAGCCGGGTCAGCCAGATTGGAACCAAGAGCAACGTAGACGAGGGGCATTGGGGGATTCATGAAAAAAACATCACCACCAAGGCAAGGAATAGGCAAAATTTTACGTAACTACTCAGGTAGGAGCAACTATCTAAATTTTTAGATGTTCTCATTTCAAAATCATCGTTTGAGATAAAGGATCTGACCAGCGTCATCCAACGGCTTCAAAGCGCGGGAACACGGGTTGAAGACCGGCTGATTATTTGAGCTTACTCGTCGGTAATTGACAGGATATGTGCGGTCATTGCGCGGATGACCTCATCGGCCTCGCCCACCGGAGCGGTCAGTTCAAAACTCACCTGCGGATGCTGCCGCCTAAATTCATCAATCAGTAGTGGAACACCCTTCTTAAGATGCCCACCCTGGGCTAAAAACAAGGGCACGATAATGATACGATCAATCCCTTCAGCCCGTAGCATAGCGACACTTTCGGGCAAATCCGGTTTGATGAATTCGAGAAAGGCTAGGCCAATACGCTGACCGGGACGCTGAGCTTGAATCGCTAGCCACACGCGGCGCATCGGCGCAGACCACTCAGGATCACGAGCGCCGTGGGCAAGAAGAATAAGAGCTGTTTTTGACATGTTTTCAGTTTACTGGAGCCACAGGCTAGAGATACTAACCCAAACTTTTCAGATCGTTTAACCTAAAAAATTCACCCTGTTGGACAAGGCTTGCATTGTTGTCTGAATAGGATTTGGCTGATAATAAGCGCTGAAGAATCGATTGATTGTTAAATTCCGTCTTCACTGACGACAGGGGGTCTAACGTGTCCAGCACCGCATTTATTACCCATCGGGATTGCTCATTACATGAAATGGGCGCACTTCATCCTGAATGTCCGGCACGATTAAGTGCTATCAGCGATCACATGATTGCTCAGGGGATTGATCCCTATTACGTGTATTACGATGCTCCGCTAGCCAGCTTCGAGCAACTTTTGCGCGTGCACACCGTTACGCATCTCGAACGGCTAAAACGTAGCTCTCCGGCAACGGGGGTCGTCCATCTTGATCCTGATACGGCGATGAATCCGCATACCTGGCAGGCAGCACTGCGTTCAGCCGGGGCCGGAGTGATGGCGGTAGATTTGGTGATGTCGGGTGAAGTAAAAAATGCGTTTTGTTCGATTCGCCCCCCCGGCCATCACGCCGAACGGCAAAATGCGATGGGCTTTAGCTTCTTTAATAATATTGCCGTAGCGGCGGCACACGCACTCAAAGTTCATGGCTTATCTCGTGTGGCGATTGTTGATTTTGACGTTCATCACGGCAATGGTACTGAGGATAGTTTCAAGAATAATGAGCAAGTGCTGATGGTCGGAATGTTCCAGCATCCTTTTTACCCGTATAGCGGCGCTGACAATCCGGCTTCGAATATGCTCAATGTGCCGCTACCTGCGGGTACGGGAGGTGATGAATTTCGTCAAATGGTGACTGATATTTGGCTTCCACGATTGCGCGAATTTAAACCCGAAATGTTACTGATTTCAGCAGGTTTCGATGCTCACTACGAGGACGATTTAGGCGGGATGAAATTACTCGAAAAAGATTATACCTGGGTGACCGAGCAAATTATGCAGGTCGCTGACGAAAGCGCCAAAGGGCGGGTTGTCTCAATGCTGGAAGGCGGTTACGTGCTATCGGCGCTGGCACGCAGTGTGGGTGCGCATATTAAGGTTTTGGCAGGTATTTAAGTTTTTATGCGTTGGGTTGAAGTGCATGTCAGCCCGATTGCCTTGGGTGCGTTTTTCATAGGCGGATGACTTGCCTTCGGTTAAAATCTATGGATCAATTACGGGTGTTTTCTCCATGACTAAAATTTCGGGTTCTATTGTTGCGATTGTTACGCCAATGCACGAGGACGGCAGTCTTGATCTTCCGGGTATGCGTCGATTAGTTGATTTTCATGTAAAAGAAGGAACGGACGCGATCGTCGTTGTTGGAACCACTGGCGAATCGCCAACGGTCAATGTCGAAGAGCATCAAGAGCTGATTCGGATCGTTGTAGCACAGGCGGCAGGACGCATTCCAGTGATTGCCGGAACCGGTGCCAACTCAACCGCTGAAGCCGTTGAGTTGACCCAATTTGCCAAGTCAGCCGGCGCGGATGCCGCGTTATCGGTGGTGCCCTATTACAACCGGCCAACTCAGGAAGGGATGTATCAGCATTTTCGAAAAATTGCCGAGTCAGTCGATATTCCCGTTATTCTCTACAATGTGCCGGGGCGTACCGTTGCGGATATAAGCAACGATACCGCTTTGCGCTTAGCCGAGATTCCCAATGTGATCGGCATTAAGGATGCGACGGGAAATATTGATCGCGGTTCCGAATTGATTGCTCGTGCCCCGGAAGGGTTCTCCGTCTATAGCGGTGATGACTCCAGCGCCTGTGCTCTTCTGTTACTGGGTGCCATGGGTAATATTTCAGTTGTAGCCAATGCCGCCCCACGTTTGATGCACGAAATGTGTACGGCGGCAGTGCAAGGTGATCTAGTCAAAGCCCGTCAATTAAATTTTCGCTTGCTGGGTTTAAATCGCCAGTTATTCTGCGAAGCTAACCCGATTCCGGTGAAATGGGCGTGTCAGCAATTAGGATTGATCGAGGCCGGGATTCGCCTTCCCTTAACGATGTTGTCGGCTGAGTATCATGAGCGGGTACGTGTTGCCATGCGCCAAGCCGGTTTGATTTAATAACCCCTAGGTTTTCAGGAATCTAAGATGAAATTTGTTACTTCTCGATTGACACTTTGTGCATTGGCGGTGGCCATTACGGCCTGTAGCAGTATTGGGCTTGAGTCCAAAAAAATCGACTACAAATCGGCGGCAAAGGTAAAAACCCCAACGCTTGAAATCCCGCCGGATCTTACGTCACCGAGTCGTGATGACCGCTTTTCTGTACCTGATACGAGCGGTAAGGGGAGCGCAACTTTCTCGGCGTATTCAGGGGAGCGCTCGGTGCAGGGTGCGGCACAACAGCCAACGGATGTATTACCTAAAATTGACAAAGCGCGGATTGAGCGCTCAGGCAATCAGCGTTGGCTGGTTGTCGCCGAGACGCCGGATAATCTTTGGGGCCAGATCAAGGATTTTTGGCAGGAGACAGGTTTCCTGATCAAACTGGAGATGCCTGAAGCCGGAGTGATGGAAACCGACTGGGCTGAAAACCGGGCCAAAATTGGTCAGGATGTGCTGCGTAATTTTCTTGGTAAGGTATTGGATTCGCTCTATTCAACGGCAGAGCGTGACAAATTCCGTACCCGTCTTGAACCCGGTGCGGTACCGGGAACAACAGAGATTTATATCAGCCATCGTGGAATGTATGAAATCTATATTTCCGAAGGCAAGGATCAAACGCGCTGGCAACCGCGTGACTCGGATGCCGAACTGGAAGCAGAAATGCTGCGTCGTTTAATGGTTCGTTTCGGTACAGATCAGAAACACGCCGAAACAGCAATGGCTGCGGCCAAAGCTCCACCACAGGATCGAGCCAAACTTTCACGCGGCAATGATGGCGCGGGTACGCTTGAAGTTCAGGAGTCATTTGATCGCGCTTGGCGGCGTGTTGGTCTAGCGCTTGATCGTGTCGGTTTCACTGTTGAAGACAGAGATCGTTCCAACGGACTGTATTTTGTTCGCTATGTTGATCCGGAATCTGATACTAAAAAAGACGATGGTTTCCTCGCAAAATTAAGCTTCTGGAAAGGCAAAGGCCCGGCTCCGCAGACGAAATTCCGGATTTTTGTTAAAGATGACGGGATGCTGTCTACGGTTCAGGTCTTGTCTTCAGAGGGAGGCGTCGATCAATCCGAAACATCGAAAAAGATTCTTGGGCTGCTGTACGATCAGTTGAGGTAATGCGCTTGGCCTTGCTCGGTAGCGTCGTTCGCCAAGGATGAGCGGACTTGCGACGGTTGCACCTGAACGAAAATCCGTCCAGATCAACCTGCAAGTGGTCTGCTTCAAAGGATTTTGGCTGAAGCCCATTTACCAGCGCTTAACGAACGCCGCCAACACGATGTACGCCACCGCCCCTTTACGGGCTTTCTAAACTGCTTTAAACCGTGAATTGGTGCCCCGAGCCAGAGTCGAACTGGCACGCCTTGCGGCGCGGGATTTTGAGTCCCGTGCGTCTACCGATTCCGCCATCGGGGCAGAGGTTCGTACAAAACGAACCGGAAGGGGTGAGATTATCCTTGATTCGTACCTAGGCGACAAGTTTTTGACTTGACGATTTGACTTGACGAGGCAAAATTGAAGAGCCGCGTACCTGTGCTTCGATTTAGCGATGGGCTTTTTGAAATTCACGGCAAAGCGGGTAGGCCCAGTTCTTTGAGGAAGGTATTGTGTTTGTCTTGTGCTGTTTTAATGCTTTGCGCTAGGGTCACCAACTCGGTATTGACCGCCTGCAAATCGATTTCAATCTCGTCCACCGCCGTGCTGATGTAGCGTGAGATATTCAGGTTGAAGTCGTTCTTTTCGATCTCTGCCATGTCCACTCGTCGAGCGTAGCGGGGTTCTTCCTTGCGGAATTGATAGGTGCCGACGATCTTGGCGATATGCTCCTCGCTCAGTTGATTCTGGCGTTTGCCTTTCACGAAGTGCTCGGCGGCGTTGATGAAGAGCACATCGTCGGGCTTCTTGCATTTTTTTAGCACCAGAATGCAGACGGGAATGCCGGTGGAGTAAAAGAGGTTGGCGGGGAGGCCGATAACGGTGTCGATGTGGCCGTCTTTAAGCAGCTTGGTGCGAATACGTTCCTCGGCGCCGCCACGAAAAAGTACGCCATGCGGCAGGATAATCGCCATCACGCCTTCGTCCTTGAGGAAGTGGAAGCCGTGCAGCAGAAAGGCGAAGTCGGCGGCGGATTTAGGCGCGAGGCCGTGGCTTTTGAAGCGTACGTCGTCGGCCAGCGCGTCGGTCGGCTCCCAACGGTAGCTGAAGGGTGGATTGGCGACGATGGCGTCGAAGCTTAGCTTCTTGGCCGGGTTCTGCTCGCGCATCATGTCCCACTCATTGAGCAGGGTGTCGCCGTGGAAAATGTCGAACTCTGTGTCTTTCAACCCGTGTAGCAGCATGTTCATGCGGGCGAGGTTGTAGGTGGTGATGTTCTTCTCTTGTCCGAAGATTTTGCCGATGGTGCCACTGGCCTTGCTCACCTTTTTGCGCACGTTGAGCAACAGCGAACCCGAGCCACAAGCGAAATCCAAAACACTCTCCAGCCGCTTCTTGATCCCGGTTTTCGGTTCCTGGCTATCCAGCGTAACGATGGCGGAGAGAATGTCGGAAATTTGCTGCGGGGTGTAGAACTCGCCCGCCTTCTTGCCTGACCCGGCGGCAAACTGGCCGATCAGGTATTCATAGGCATCGCCCAAGGCGTCGATGTCTGTGGAGAAATCCGCCAGCCCTTCGGCGATTTTCTGGATGATGGTGCAGAGCTTGGCGTTGCGGTCTTCATATTTCTTACCCAGCTTCGGGGAACCCAAATCAATTTCGGAGAACAGCCCTTGGAAGGTGCTTTCAAAGGATTCCGTCTCGATGTATTTAAAGCCCGCTTGCAGCGTGTTCAGCAGCTCCGTGTTCTGGGTGCGGGCCAAGTTGGCGATGCTGTTCCACAGGTGCGCGGGCTGGATGACGTAATGTACCTTGCGCCGCATTTGTTTCTCGAATGCCGGAATGTCGTCCACATTGTTGGCATACCACAGCGCCAGCGGTACCTTGCGGGCGTCGCCGTCCACATCCGGGTAATCCCGCCCCAGTTCTTTCTTTGCCGCTGTCTCGTAGTTGTCGGAGAGATAGCGCAGAAAGAGAAAGGACAGCATGTAGTCGCGGAAATCATCCGCATCCATCGCCCCGCGCAGTTGGTCGGCGATGCTCCAGAGGGTGTTGCCCAGTTGTTTTTGGTTTTGTTCAGTCATGTTTTTTCTTTTGCTTCGCTGGTTTGGGCTTTGGCAGCCGCTTCATCGCCTGCTCAAAGTTGCTCTCCAATTGATCGGCCTTGGCAATTTGATCCTTGTTGAAGTTCTCATACTCCAATTCGGCGAAAGCCTTGGCCACCTCGTGAGAGATTTTTCCGGCGTGGTTGAGAATGTCGCGGTCGTTGATCGTCAAAAAGCCATGCAGCTTGGCAATCCAGTCGTTCATCGTCATTGAGGTAATTCTTGGCAATGCTCACATCGGCCTTGCGCACCTTGCCGCCGCGCCAATTGGTCAGCCCCATATTGGGCTGGTTTTTATCGGCACGGGTGTGAATGATCTCTGCCACCGTTTGCCCCGTAATGGCCCAGTGCATCTTGTTTTGTACAGTCTGGAAAAACGAAATGCTTTCTGCCTGCGTAGGGTCATAGTCAACGCTGGTGGCGTAGATGTCGGTGATTTTTTGATAAAAGCGCCGCTCACTGGTGCGAATGTCCTGAATGCGCCGCGTGAGCTCTTCGAAATAGTCAAACGGTTGATCCGGATTTTTAAGTCGCTCGTCATTCAGCAAAAAGCCTTTGACGATGTACTCGCGCAACTGCTGGGTCGCCCACTGGCGAAAGCGGGTAGCCGTATGACTTTGCACCCGGTAGCCAACGGAAATAATGGCATCCAGACTGTAGTGCCGGGTGCGGTACTGCTTGCCATCGGCGGCAGTTTTAAAGAAATTCTTTACAACTGATTCTTCGTCAAGCTCATGTTCTGAAAAGATATTTTTCAGGTGCTGCCCGATGTTCTGCTTGGTGGTACCAAACAACTCCGCCATTAGCGCTTGGCTAAGCCAAACGGTTTCATCCACAAAACGCACATCCAGCTTGATCTGCCCATCTTCGCTCTGGTAGATCACAAACTGCGAAGGATTGACGTCCTTCATGATGGTGCCTCATCAACAAATGCTGGATGGAGAGATAAGAAGTCGATCACGCCCGCAAGGTTTTGTTTCACATCCATGTCCAAAATATGAATAACGCACAAGCGCAAGCCTATCAAGAATGCGTCACGCTGCGCATCATATTCGGCCTTGTCATCATGGCTGCTTCCGTCAACCTCGATCACCGCTTGCTTCTCCGCACAATAAAAATCAACGATGTAATTGCCGATGATTTTTTGACGATCAAAGTCCAAACCTTTGAATTGCCCTTTCTTCAACTGATTCCATAGCAACACTTCAGACAAGTTACCCGCACGGCGCAATGTCTTGGCTCGCTCTTTCAACGCAGGATTGAAAGGCAGCGATCGGTAATTTTTGGTGTGGCGCGATCTATTCCCCTCCTCTGGAGGGGTACGCCGCAGGCATTCACGCTCGACCAGTTGCATGACCGGCGATCTATTCCCCTCCTCTGGAGGGGTACGCCGCAGGCGGGGGGTGGTTGCCTTTGGGTCTCGTTGTGTCATTTAACCACCCCGCCCTTCGGGCACCCCTCCAACGGAGGGGAATAACTGCTGCATCAGCCCTTTCTTGTGGGTCTTGAGGGCTTCGAGCTTTCGGGTTTCGGCGGTGATCAGGTCGTCGAGGCTGCTCAGGCACGAGGCGATGCGTTGTTGCTCGGCGGGCGAAGGAAAATGTGCCTCCATTTCAAGGATGTCAGTCCGAGACAATCCTGGGATCAAGTTGCCAGCGCCTAAGTCCTCGAATCGAGTTTTCTTCGTCAGGAGAAACTGAAAAATGAATTGGCTTGAGCCTTGTTTGACCCGAACCGCCATGAGCTGCCGCCCTATTGCGACAGCCGGAAGAGTCGAATACCAAACTTCTCCAACCCCGCTTCCTTTGACAGTAATTAGAGTGTCGTTCGGCGTTGCAATATTCGCTGAGCGTTTCGTCCACTTCGTGACGCTCTTAATATCGTTGGTGAAATCGGAAGGTCCAGTGAAGTAGGGTACTTCGCCCGATGTGCTGTATTGGTCGGGTGAGAGATGCATTCCCGAGACCAAAGTGATCTCACGGGAAAGGCGTTTCTCAACCCAATCCCCAGCATTTTGGAATTCGGGGAAGCGGAGGCGGGGTTGGGTTTCGCCTTCGCGGGGGAAAAGCTGCTGCATCAGCCCTTTTTTATGGGTCTTGAGCGCGTCCACTTTCCGCGCTTGCGCGGCC